>CAYVGN010000007.1:0-16260 GCA_964451215.1 uncultured Acidobacteriota bacterium | reverse complement strand
ACGCCAGCGACTGGTAGTCCCCGTCCCGCAGCCGAAAGACGGCACTCTTCAGTTCTCCCGCTTCTTGCCACTCGATGCGCAGCAGGTGGCTGAGATTCGGCTGTGCCTGGGCAATCTTCAGCACCAGCATCCCGGTCGCATAGACCACAAGCCACCCTAGCTTTTGCCTGGCTCTATGCAGTTGGTCGTGCCGTTGCGACCCTTCCCCGCAAACCCTGTCCCAGGCCTGCTTCCGGTCTTTCACCTCGGTGGTATGGACCAGCGCCAGCACGCTGGCGAGAGGGACGGAAAGCACCTCGGCGCCCTTGCTGCTGCCGATGATCCGTTCTCGCCCGATGCGCAATGTGAAGGTGCGTCCGCGCCTGCGATGCTCGGGCTCGGTGCCGAACTCGTATCTGGCCGTCCACTCCCTCTGAGGTGTTCCGGGCTGAACGGTCGCCGGCGTCAGCTCTGGCCCGGGGATTCCCGGGAGCGGGCGCGCCGCTCCGATGTGCATCACGATTCTCCGCGCCAACGCAGTTGCCGCGGCGCGTTCCCCCCACGCGACAACCTTGTCGGAGCCGAGGGACAGCCCGCTGCCGGCGTGGATCAGGTCAAAGGCCCACGCGTAGGGCTTCAGCGGGTGGTCGGCTTCAACCACGACGTCGGCAAACTGTGGGTCGTCCCGCACCGCGATGTTCCAGGCTCTGAACTCCGGCACTTTCTCCAGCGCGGCCCGCAACGTTTGTTCCTTCAGATGCGGCGTCCGCGAGTGCACGGCGACGTTGGTGAAGCCGCGCAGCAAGTCGTCGGGATGGATGAGCAGGGGTCGGGCGCTCTCCTTCCGGGTGCTTTCCGCCTGAGCGGCGCCCCTGACCTGGCCTCCGGTCCCCGGAGCGGACTGCCCTTCCGGTTCACTGCTCTGGCCCCAGGCCAGAGAAACGGCGAGAAGCGCGGCCAGGATGACGGATTGCGGCCCCCACGCGCGCATAACCCGTACCCTCTCTATACCAGGATACTACCGATCGGCCGCCGGCGCCTCAGGATCTCGGTTCAAGCGACCGTAGTCGGAAGGACCGGGCGAAGGCGGTCCGCCCTCGCTCAGCGGAGTTCTTCCATGATCTCGTCGAGAGCTTCCCTGGGAGGACGAACGCGCTCCATCGGCAGCGTGGCCAGCGGCTCGTCCACCAGGTTCAGCAGGTCGAGGAAGTCCTTGTGCTGCGTATCGAGGTGGAGGATGCCGGTCAGCACCTCCTGTTTCTCCTGCGCCTCGACCAGCGCCTGGAGGGCCGCCGCCTTGTTGGTGGGGTCGTAATCGTGGCCCAGCTTCTTCAGCAGCACCCGCGAACCGTCATGCATCTGCACTTCCGCGGTCTGCCCCGGCTCGTAGTTCACCTGAATGTCCTCGTAGGAAGGGATGAAGCCAATTTCGTGCAGCGGCTCCTCGTGGTCCTTCATGTACGAGTAGCTCTTGGTGGAACCCTCGTGATCGTTGAAGGCCACGCAGGGAGAGATCACGTCCAGCAGCACGGTGCCGCGGTGGGCGGTGGCGGCCTTCAGCAGCGCCAGCAGTTGCTTCTTGTCGCCGGAGAAGGAGCGGGCGACGAAGGTGGCGCCCAGCTCGATGGCCAGCGCGCAGCAGTCGATGGGCGGCAGGTCGTTGACCACGCCGGTCTTGAGCCTGGAGCCCACGTCGGCGGTGGCCGAGAACTGGCCCTTGGTGAGCCCGTAGACGCCGTTGTTCTCTACGACGTAGATGATGGGCACGTTGCGGCGCATCAGGTGGACGAACTGGCCGATGCCGATGGAGGCTGTATCGCCGTCGCCGCTGACGCCGAGCGGCTGCAGGCGCCGGTTGGCCAGCACCGCCCCGGTGGCCAGCGACGGCATCCGCCCGTGCACGCCGTTGAAGCCGTACGAGGTCCGCAGGAAATAGGCCGGGGTTTTGCTGGAGCACCCGATCCCGCTGAACTTGGCGAACCGATAGGGATCTACCCCCAGCTCGAAAAAGGCGTCAATGATGCGCTCGGAAACGGCGTTATGGCCGCAGCCGGCGCAGAGGGTGGTCCGGCTGCCGCGGTAGACCGCGTGTTCCAGTCCGGCACGGTTGATCTTCACGGGCGTCGTGCTCATGGCGTCGCGGCCCCCTGTTTCATCAGAATCCCTTCCTGCTCGACGATGCTGTCGGTGACCGAGCGGGCGTCAATCGGCAGTCCGTTGTAATGGCGCACGCTGCGCAGCTTCTCCACGTCCCCCGGCGCCAGGTCAATCCGCAGCAGGTCGCACATCTGTCCGTCGCGGTTCTGTTCCACCACGTACACCCGCCGGCGCCGGCCGACGAACTCCCTCACCTCCGGGGTGAAGGGGTAAGCGCGCAGCCTCAGGTAGTCGGCGCGCAGGCCATACTCGGCGCGGAGCTGGTCGCGCGCTTCCGTGACGGCCCAGTGGCTGGTGCCGTAAGCGACGATGCCGATCTGGTTGCCGGTGTCGTCCACTTCGGCGCGGGGGACGAGCTGGCGGGCCGTCTGGAACTTCCGCGCCAGGCGGTCCATGTTCTGCACGTAGTCAGCCGGCCGCTCGCTATATTGCGCATTCTCGTCGTGCCCGCTGCCGCGGGCGAAGTAGGCCGCCCGCGCATGCCGCGTGCCCGGCAACGTGCGATAGGGGATGCCGTCGCCGTCCACGTCCCGGTAGCGGCCCCAGTCCTGCGCCCGCTCCAGGTCTTCGGCGGCGAGCACCTTGCCGCGCACCGGCGACTTCTCGGGGTAGGGGAATGGGTCCGACATCCAGTTGTTCATCCCCAGGTCCAGGTCCAACATCACGAAGACCGGCGTCTGGAGTTGCTCGGCCAGATCAAAAGCGTCCTGGGCCATGGTGAACACCTCGCCTACCGAGCAGGGAAACAACATCGGGTGCTTGGTGTCGCCGTGAGAGAGGAAGGCAACGGAGAGGATGTCGCCTTGCATGGTGCGGGTGGGCAGCCCGGTAGACGGGCCCACGCGCTCGACGTCGAAGATGACCGCCGGCACCTCCACGTAGTAGCCCAGTCCCACGAACTCGGACATGAGCGAGATGCCGGGCCCGGAGGTGGCGGTCATGGCCCGCGCCCCTGCCCAGCCTGCCCCTAACGCCATCCCGATGGCCGCAATCTCGTCTTCTGCCTGCACGATGGCGAAGGTGGCCTTCCCGGTTTCCCTTTCCACACGGTGGCGCTTCATGTACTCGATCAGGCTCTCCACCAGCGACGAAGACGGCGTGATCGGGTACCAGGTGACCACGGTGACCCCCGCGAACATGGCCCCCAGCGCGGCGGCCGAGTTGCCGTCAATGATGATCTTGCCGGCGGTGGCGTTCATCGGCTCAATGCGGTACGGGTCGCGCTTGCTCAGGTTCTGTTCGGCGTACTGGTAGCCGGCCACCACCGCGCTCCAGTTCAACTCGGCCGCCCTGACTTTCTTCTTGAACTGCTTGCGTAGCGCCGTTTCCACCTGCGCCATGTCAATGCCGAGCAGCCTGGCCACCACGCCGCCGTAGATCATGTTGCGCACCAGCTTGCGCAGCCTGGCATCGGGACAAACCGGCGCTACCAGCTTGTCGAAGGGCACCGGGTAAAAGACCAGGTCGTCGCGCAGGCGGTCGAGCGCCAGGGGCTCGTCATAGACCACCGCTGCCCCCGGCGCCAGCGCCAGCACGTCCTCGCGGGCCGTCTCCGGGTTTATCGCCACCAGGAAATCAATCTCCTTCTTGCGGGCTATGTAGCCGTTCTTGTTGGCGCGGATGGTGAACCAGGTGGGAAGACCGGCGATGTTGGACGGGAACAGGTTCTTGCCCGATACGGGCACACCCATCTGGAAGATTGCGCGCAGCAGCACCGTGTTGGCCGTCTGGCTGCCCGAGCCGTTGACCGTCGCCACCTGGATGCTCAGGTCGTTGACGATCTGCTCTGGCGGCCGCGCCCCAATGCTTGCCTGCTGCGGCAGAACGTCCGTCGAGGCCATTCCTCCTCCTGCAGAAACAAGTGCGACCCGGAATTCCGGGTCAATCTTGTCCATTATAGCAAGGCGCATCCGGGCCGGGCGAGGCGCTGCGCGCAGGTAGTTCTACGGATCAATCGGAGGGGGAGTCAGCGGACGCCGGGCCCCACGGGCGGCCGGCATGAGGAGTGCCGGGTAAGATTCACGATTGGAGCCGGGCCCGCACCTCGGCAGCAACGTTCTCGTCGCTGGAAGACGCCAGGTCCACCAGCGCTTCGCGGGCCGCCGGGAGGGACATCTGTCTGAGGGCGTGGACCGCCGCACGGCGCTGCGGCCACTTCACCGCCGCGTCTTCCACGCAGTCCACCAGCGAGTAGACCGCGTCCTCGCTGTTGATGGCGGCCAGGATGGCGATGGCTTTGTCCACCAGGGCGGGGCGCACCTTTTCTCCGGACTGCCGGATCAGGCTTTCCAGGTACGGGGCGGCCTTGGGCTCCCTGAGCACCAGCAGGTCGTCCAGCACTGTCTCCACCGGGGCCGGTTTCAGCAGGGGCAGCGCGCGGGCCAGCGCGGGGCCGCGCAGCGGCGACCGGGTCTTGATCATCGCGGTCACGGCGGCCTGTTGCACGCGCTCGTCCTGGTGCGACAGAGCCGGTTCGAGGCGATCGAGCAGGGACGGGTCGCCAATCTCGGCCAGGGCGGTCACCGCGTTGCGGACGACGTACCAGCGCTGGTCGGAAATCTTCTCGGCGATGGCCTCGGCCGCCGACTTGCCCAGCATCTTCAACAACTGCAGAATCCGCAGGCGCCGCGACGCCACCTGCTCCCTCTCCAGGAGCACCAGCAACTCCCGGGCCGTCTGGTCGCCGGCTCGCTTCAGCAGGGGCAGGATCAAGCGGTTTACGTCGGGGTCCTGCTTCTTGAGCAGGCAGGTCTTGACAAGTTTGGCCAGCGTGGATGGCTTCAGCAGGCGGCCCTGTGCGTCGCGGGCGGCTCGCCCGCGCGGGGTCAATTCCTCGCCCATCTCGGCGATCACGGAGGCCGCCGCGATCGCCAGCGGGAACTCCTCCCGTTCGGCGGCCACCTGAGCCAGGACTCCCAGCGACTCCACCAGCGGCACAACAGCCGGCGCAGCCACCTCTTCGCGCAACCTGTTCGATATTGCCTCCAGGAACTCCTCCGCTTTTGTGGGCAGTCCACCCGCGCAAAAGTCCGTCAGCAAGTAGCGCGCCCGAGTCAGGGCCTCAGCCCGCTCGGTCTCCTGTTTCGGGCCGCGGACGCTGAAGATGGTGAGCAGCAGGTTGGCCGCCTCCGCCTGGTTCCCCTGCTGCAGGAGCTGTTCGGTCTCCAGAACCATCCAGCGAAATTCCCGCCCGGTGGCTCGGGTACCGAGGTCCGCCACTCTGTCCTCCAGCGGGCGTTGCAGCCACAAGACGTAGTCGGTCAACCCCTGGCGCACCTCTTCGGCCACCTCTTCTTGAGGGATTATTTCCAGCAGCTCCTTCGGCTCCACGCCCAGCGCCGGCAGGCTGCGCAGGATCCGCTCGGCCTGGGGGAGTTCGCCTTCCTTGGCAGTGGCGGCCAGGCCCTGCAGCAGGACGTTCTTCAGCAGGTCATGGGCGGCTGCGCCGACCTCAATGGTGGCGGAGTGGATGAGTTCGGCCAGGGCCGCCGTGTTGGCCTTCTGAACGACCCGCAGCAGCAGGTCCTGCAACTGCGGCAGCAGCATGCGCTGCTCCGGGGTCAACTCGGGTGCGAGGCTGGCGGCGAGATCCGCCAGCTCCTGCGGCCCCACGATCTGGATTGCGCCGGACGCCTGCACCTCATGGAGCGCGCGCAGCAGCCATCGCGGGATCCGGGCGATCGAGGCGGCCTCCTCGGCCGAGGTCACCACGGCCAGGCTGCCCTCAGCCGCCGCCACCTGGACCGGAACGATGCGGGTGTGCTCCAGCGGGTTGGAACGCAGGAACCTGACCAAGCCGCCTTTCTCCTCGATGACCTCCGGCTTGGTACCCAGCACGCCTAGCATCCGCGCCAGGCCGGCTTCATCCAGGCCTTCGGTAAAAACCAGGAAGCCCACCCTGCGCTTCGCCAACTCGGAGGCAAGCGGGGCCAGCGACGGATCACCCACCGGCAGGCTGTTGAGAACCACGCGGTCAAACTGAAAGCCCAGCGAGAGCGTGCTCACCTCTTTCAGCAGCCCATCCACCACCTGGAAGGCGCGCTCGATCATGGCCTTGCTCTGGGTGTGCTCGGCCGAGTAAAGCATGACCAGTCGCAGCGCCCCCTGGAACAAGCGAGCGAACTGGAGACCCTGGGTGCGGAGAATGTTCGCGATGGTTGCGGGCGTACTCATCCCATCCGGATTCTACCTGGGGGACGGACGGCATGCAAGGAGCAGTGTACGCGGGTAAGACGGGCGGGTGCGGTAGGAGCCAACCTGGTCAACGGCAGGAGGCGGGTCAGGGGGCCAAGAACTGGGCCATTCGACGGAATTTCTGGAAACGACGCTCCAGCAGCTCTTCGGTCGGAAGGCGGTCCAGTTCGCTGAGGCAGCGTTCGAGCACCGGTTCCAGCAAGGCGGCCGCCGCCCGGTGGTCCACGTGGGCGCCCCCGGGCGGCTCGGGGACTATCTCGTCCACCAGGCCCAGAGCCAGCAGGTCCTGTGCCGTCAGCTTCAGCGCATTGGCGGCCAGTTCAGCCTTTCCGGAGTCTCGCCAGACAATCGCGGCACAACTCTCGGGCGAGATGACGCTATAGATGGCGTTTTCCAGGATGAGCACCCGGTCGCCCACTCCGATGCCCAGGGCGCCGCCGCTGCCCCCCTCGCCTATTACAGTAACCACGATCGGCGACGGCAGCCGGGCCATCTCCCGGAGGTTATAGGCAATGGCCTCCGCCTGCCCCCGCGCTTCGGCGTCAATGCCCGGGTAGGCTCCCGGCGTATCCAGGAAGGTGAGGACTGGGCGCCGGAACTTGGCCGCAAATCTCATGATGCGGATCGCCTTGCGGTAGCCCTCCGGCTTGCTCATGCCAAAGTTGCGGTGCAGCTTCTCCTTGGTGGTGCGCCCCTTCTGTTGTCCAATGGCCAGAATCGGGGAGCCGCGAAAGCCGCCCATGCCGCAAACCACCGCCGGGTCGTCGCCGAAAAGGCGGTCGCCGTGAATCTCGCTGAAGTCGGAGAACAGCAGGTCGGCGAAATCAAGGAAGTAGGGGCGCTGAGGGTGGCGGGCCAATTGCACGCGCTCCCAGGCCGAGGGCCGCGCTGCGGCCTGCTGCGCCTTCACCTCCTCCAACATCGCCTGCAGCTGGCGCAGCCGCTCCTGGGTTTCCGGCTCCTGGCTGGACTGCTCCAGGTCGCGGATCTCTTTCTCGATGGAGTTCAGGTCGCTCCGGCGCTGCTCGGGTGCGGCCATGTTCCTCCCTGCGTCCTCCCGGCGCTGAAGTCTATATCAGAATCACCGCGTCTTTGCCGCAGATGGCTTCCACCTGGGCCAGGAACTCCTTGTCCGGGCAAACCTTGGCGGCGGGCTCCAGGGTGAGGCTGAAGTCGCCTTCGCGCACGATCTCCAGCCGGACGTTGGCCTGGCCGGGCTTGCGCTGGAACAACTCGGCCAGGCGCCGGGCGGCGGCAGCGGCCGCGCCGTTCTGGCGGAGCCGAATGCGAATGATCAGGTTTTCCGGCAGCTTGACCTCCACCGCCTCCAGCGGCACTAGGTCGGTTACGGCGATGCGGACGGGCGCGTTCTCCTCGGGGTTGATGCGGCCCCGCACAAAGACGGCGGCATCGGGGGCCAGCCGGTCGTAGACGCGCCGATAGGTCTCGGGGAAGATCAGCAGGTCTACGAAACCGTTCAGGTCCTCGAGTTGGGCGATGGCCCAGGCGTCCCCTTTCTTGCTGCGCATGGAGCGGACTGCGGCGATCAGGCCACCGATGGTCACCTCTTCCCCGGCGGGGCGGCTTTCCAGGGTCGAAGTGTCCGCAGAGCAGATCTCGCGCAGCTTCTCCAGGTAGGTGGCCAGCGGATGCCCACTGACATAGAAGCCGAGCATCTCTTTCTCGAAGGCCAACAACTGGCGCTCCTCCCATTCGGGCAGGTCGGGGAGGCGCTGGCGCGGATCGTGGAGGGCGGCCAGTTCGGACTCCGCCGGGGGGCCGAACAGCCCCTGCTGGCCGGATTCCCGGTCGCGCTGCGCCTTGGCCCCGGCCTCCAGGGCGCGGTCCAGCGCCACCATCAATTGCGCCCGGCGCGTCCCCAGCGAATCCATGGCCCCCGCCTTGATCAGGCTCTCCAGGACGCGCTTGTTCATCTGGTGCAGCTCCACTTTCTCGCAGAACTGCAACAGGGAGGTGAAGCGTCCGACGGCACGGCGCGCCTCCAGGACGGCGCGGATGGCGTTTTCCCCGACGTTCTTGATGGCCCGCAGCCCGAAGCGGACAGCGTCGCCGACCGGGGTGAAATTGATGTCGCTGACGTTGATGTCGGGCGGCAGCACCGTGATGCCCATCTCCCGGCACTCGTTGATGTACTTCACCACCTTTTCCGTGTTCCCGGTTTCAGAGGTCAGCAGCGCCGCCATGAACTCCACCGGGTAGTGCGCCTTCAGGTAGGCGGTGAGGTAGGCCAGGTAGGCGTAAGCAGCCGAATGCGACTTGTTGAAGCCGTAGCCGGCAAACTGCTCCATCAGCTCGAAGATGCGGACGACCTTCTTCTCCTGGAAGCCCCGGGCGATGGCGCCCTGGACGAACCGCTCGCGCTGCGCCGCCATCTCTTCCGGCTTCTTCTTGCCCATGGCGCGGCGCAGCAGGTCGGCCTCGCCCAGCGAGTATCCCGCCAGCCGGTGGGCGATCTGCATCACCTGTTCCTGGTAGACGATGACCCCGAACGTCTCTTCCAAGATCTCTTTCAGCTCCGGCAGCTCGTAGGTGAGGGGGCGCTCGCCGTGCTTGCGCTTGATGAAGTCGTCAATCATTCCGCCCTGGATGGGGCCGGGGCGGTAGAGGGCATTCAGGGCGGTCAGGTCTTCGATGCGGGTAGGCTGGTGGCGCCGCAGGATGTCGCGCATGCCCGCCGACTCGAACTGGAACACCCCGCTGGTCTGCCCGCGCGAGAACAGCGCGTAGGTCGCCGCGTCGTCCAGGGGGATGTCCTCCAGCTTCAGGTCCACGCCGCGGGCCCGCAGCAGCTTCAGCGTGTCGTCCACGATGGTCAGCGTGGTCAGCCCCAGGAAATCCATCTTCAGCAGCCCGACCTGTTCCAGGTCGTTCATGTCGTACTGGGTGACGATCTCGTCGCGGTTGGTGCGGTAGAGCGGCACCAGGTCGGTGAGCGGCTTGGGGGCGATCACCACGCCGGCGGCGTGGACGCCGGCGTTGCGGACAAAGCCTTCCAGGCGCTGGGCTGTCTCGACCACCTGCTGCAGGCGGGGGTCACGCTCCACGGCCTGGCGCAACTGCACGGACTGGTGCAGGGCCTCGGCGATGGTGATGTTCAGAACGTTGGGAATCACCTTGGCTAGCCGGTCCATTTCTCCATAAGGGATATCCAGCACGCGTCCCACATCCTTGATGGCCTGCTTGGCGCCCAGTGTGCCGAAGGTGATGATCTGGGCCACGTTCTCGCGCCCGTACTTGCGGGTGACGTAGTCAATGACCTCGCCCCGCCGGTTCATGCAGAAATCAATGTCAATGTCGGGCAGACTGACGCGTTCCGGGTTCAGGAAGCGCTCAAACAACAGGCCGTAGTCGAGCGGATCGAGGTCGGTGATTTCCAGCGCCCAGCTAACGATGGAGCCGGCGGCCGAGCCGCGGCCCGGCCCGACGGGGATTCCTTGCCTCTTGGCGAACTGGATAAAGTCCCACACAATCAGGAAATAGCCGGAAAACTTCATGCGCTGGATTATGTCCAGCTCCCGGCTCAGCCGCTCTTCGTACTCGCCCAGCGAGCACTTCAGACGTCCGGCCCGCGCTAGCGCTTCCAGCTTCGGCCGCCGCCGGGCGAATCCCTGCCGCGCCGCCCTCTCCAGGTAGGAATCCAGCGTGTACCCCGCCGGAACCTCGAAATGGGGAAAGGGTTCCTGGATCCTCTCCAGCGTCAGGTTGCACCGCTCGGCGACGTCCAGCGTCCGGTCCAGCACCTCGGGAATCTCCCCGAAGACGCGGCTCATCTCCTCGTAGGACTTCAGGTAAAACTCCGGCGTGGCGAAGCGCAGGCGGCTCGGATCCGATTGCGTCTTGCCGGTCTGGATGCACAGCAGCACGTCGTGGGCGCGGGTGTCCTCCCGGCTCAAGTAATGCGTGTCGTTGGTCGCCAGAACCGGCATGCCTGTCTCCTGCGACAGGCGGTAGATCATGGGGTTCAGGCGTTTCTCCAGGTCAATCCCCTGGTCCTGCATTTCCAGGAAGAAGTTGTCGCGCCCGAATATGTCCTGGTAGGTGTAGGCCAACCGTTTGGCCGCGTCGTACTGGCCGGCGGCCAGCGCCTCGGCCAACTCGCCGCGCAGGCAGGCCGACAGGCAGATGAGCCCCTTGCTGCGCTGCGTCAGGATCTCCCTGTCAACGCGCGGCCGGTAATAGAAGCCCTCCAGGTTGGCCGCCGACACCAACTGGATCAGGTTCCGGTAGCCTTCCTGGTTTTCGCACAGCAGTACCAGATGGTTGTAACGATCCTGCTCGGAACGGCTGTGGCGGCTGCCCTGCGTCACGTAGACTTCGCAGCCGATGACGGGCTTGATTCCGGCCTTCTGGGCGGCGTTGTAGAACTTGACGGCGGCGAACAGGTTGCCGTGGTCGGTGACCGCAACCGCCGGCATCCGGTGCTGCTGCGCCAGCTCGACCAGCCCCTCGATGTCGCAGGCTCCGTCGAGCAGGCTGTAGTCGGTGTGCAGGTGCAGGTGAACGAATTGCGCGCGAGTGGGTGCCAATGTCTTCCGTCTGTCCCAGTTCGAGAGTGCGAGGAGGAGGGAGCGGTCGAGACCCCGCCGCCTCACCACCGCGGCCTTGCCGCGAACAGCGGATTGTAGCAGAAATCGGAGGCCGCTTCCGATCGCTGGTGGGCAGCCCCTTGGACTCCCCCACCGGCGCCTGCCGGGCAGCGCCGCGCCGCCGAGGCCCAGACCCGGCGGGCAGGCTGGACAACGGGGGAGAACGGGGGCGTGTTCTGCTACTTGGAGGCTCAAATGCTCTCTCAGAAGTCAGCAGGGCAGGGTAAAGTGTTCCTGACCGAGTCCAGCAGGGCGTGGGCAGAGCCCTTTTGTCTGGGGCGCGGTCCAGAGGCACAAATTGTCGCGTCCGCCCCAAGGAGGTTCTATGTTTGAGAAGCCTCAGACGATCCGTTTGGCGGCCTATTTCGGAATAGTCGCCGCTCTGGCTTATCTGATTCTGGGAGCCGGGGCTACCGGCGGCGTGCGCACGTTCGACCCTTTCCAGCCCGTGAACTGGGACCTACAGATGCAGGCCACGGCCGCACGTTTCCCTGGCCACTTCTTTCTCGGCGGCCTTCTCGTGCTCATTCACCTGTTCGCAGCATTCTTCTTCCTGGCACTGGCGCAACGCGCCTATTGCATGCACCCCACTAGCGCGGCGATGGCGGGTGGGCTGCTGCTGGCCGCGGTGGCGACCGGCATGCTCCAGCGGATCTGGCAGGTCTTCGGCGCGGAACTGGCGGCCGTCCGCTACGTCTCGCTAGGTGAAGGCAGCGAACTGCGCGCGGCGTTGCAGCACGCCTACCAGCTCAGTTCGGCTATTGATGGGTTCCTGATCGCGGTCGCTGTTTCCTTCAGCATTCCCGGCTTCGCCCTGATGGCTTATGCGCTCCGCCACTTGGCCGGCATGGGACGCGTACTTATGCCGGCATTCCTGCTGGCTTCCGCTACGCAGTTCCTGGCAATCCTGGCTGTCGGGTACGCGTTCAACGTGGGCCGCGTCGAGCACGCTTTCAGCCGGTTGACTCTTGGGTTGGCGGCCATCGGGGCGTGGGCCCTGCCGGTTGTGGCCACGGCGCTGGGCGCCTTCTGGCTGCTGGGGCAGACCGCCCCGCCGGAAGAGAAGATACGGGAGGTGCCAATCCGCAAGGCGGCCTGAGCCCGGCTCCCAACCAACAGCTGCGGGTGGCCACCGGGCGTGCCACAGGAAGCCCGGCTTGCCACCAGGCCGGGAGGCAGGGCGGGGAAGGCGACAGTGCAGATGCAGCGCTCGGCCCGGGGCCATGCACAGCCATCACGACCTGTCTATTGGCGCTCTCCAGCGGTTGCGGTGGTTATGTTCGTGGCGTAGCCGTCGGGCCCGAAGGTTATCACCAGCGGCGGCCGGCCTGGCGGGTGGTGCTTGATGACGCGCTCGCCGCCGATTTCCTCCATCAGCAGGCGTCCGTAGCCCAGGGCGAAGGAAATCTGTGTTTCGGTCATTCCCAGCCGGGCCTCGTGCTGCTCGATGGCCTTCCACACCTCGGCACCCCAGTGGGAGTAAAGCTCCCTGGGGTGTTTCAGGAAGAACATGTCATTCAGGTAGAAGCGGCAGGATTCGTCTCGGCGGTCGCAGTGGCCAACGGTGACTGAGCGGAGGGCTTGGGGGCGACCTCGCCGCAGCGAGTCGCCCGTGGTGCCCCCCGGTCCCTCACCGGACCCGGGGCCTGCCTTGGCCTCGGCCGGAGCAGCCAGCAATTCGAAAACAATGTTCACCTCGCGGGTATCCGGCCTGGCGGTCGGTTCGCTCACCACGTCCTCGATGGTGACTCTCTGGAGGGGCGGAAGCAGGGGCGGATCTTGGATCTGGCGGCTGCGGCGGGCCGCCCCATCGTAGGGAAAGTGGGGATAGCGGTGGCCGTCTCTCACCCAGAGCGCACTTCCCTTAAGCTGTCGGGCGCTTCTCAGATCGCTCAGGTAGACGCGTGGTGGGTAAACGTAGTAGTCAGGATTGACAGGGCGCGCCCGGGCGGCGCGTCGCTGGGGGAATGGCCGCGTTCGCTGGTAGACGATCCAGACCAGCCTGGCCGTCGCTGCCACCAGCGCAACGGCCAGAAAAATCTGGACCCAGCGCCGAACCGCTACCCGCATTGCTTACCGCTCGGCGACCGTAACCAGCGACGGATACAAGGTTTGGGTGACCACCTCGCTATGGCGAACGCGGAAGCCTCCCTGCTCCAGGAGGCGCAACACCTGCACCGCCACCTGGCGCCCCCAGTAAGAGGGGACGGCGTAGCCCAGCCACCCGTAGATCCAGTTGAACAGGCGGCTGCTGTCGCCGACGTTGACCAGCATCAGCCGGCCTCCCGGCCGCAGCACGCGGCGAAACTCGGCGATGGTCCGCTCGATGTCGCCCGGCGACAGCAATTCGAACAGATAGCAGGTGAACAAGGAGTCGAAGACGCCGTCGGCGAAGGGCATCTGGCGCGCGTCCACGGCCTGCAGCAGGAAGCGGCCGCGGGCCCGCCCGGCGCCGTTGCTGCTGTTCAGGCGCTTCTTCGCCACCGACACCATGCGCGGCGAGAGGTCCACGCCCACGGTGAGGCCGGCGCGGTTTTGCAGCAGCAGGTCACAGAACATTTCTCCCGAGCCGATCGCCACTTCCAGCACCGTCTGCCCCTCCAGCGGTCCGGCCAGTTCCAGGGCACGGCGGTGAGCGCGCGTGTGAAACGCCAGCGTAGAAAGCGAATAGAAGGGAGCAGTCCGATCGTAGAAACGCTGCGTCAGCTCAGTGGAGAGCAACTGCAGCCGGCGGCCCTGCAGTTCCAGGCTGTCAGTGGTCATTGTCCCCCTGTGCGCTGCACCCGCGGATCGCGCGGCGTGGTTGTGGACGAAGGCCACACGCGAGCCGAGGAACAGTAGATTCCTCGATGACCTGGGGCCGCAACTGAGTTCGCCCGGCGCCCTGGCCTCACCTCTGCCTTCGATCAGATGGGGCCGGCCTCCCGGGCCGGCCGAAGGAGCCGAGTAGAACGCGGCCGCCCAATTCCCCGGGAAAGCAAGCGCCGGCGTGCTCCTGCAAAGTCTTAACGCTACACTTGATTGTGGCCGGGCACAAATGTTTTTTTAATTGCCGGGGTGAACGGGCAGGGAACCGCCGATGCGCCCCGATAAGCGCCGAAGCGCTCGACACGGATCTGCGTTCCCCGGCGTCCATGGGCGGTTGCTCGTATGGCATTGACTCCGCGACAGGCCGCCGCCCTGCAGCAAGAACTGCGCAGCAGGGTGGTGTGCCGCGACGACTTCGCACGCGTCAGCTACGTCGCCGGCGGTGATGTCGCCTTCGACCTGGCAGCAAAGCGCGCCTACGCGGCTATCATTGTGTTCCGCTTCCCGTCGCTAGAGGAGGTGGAGCGCTCCTGGGTGTGCCGGCCGATCGCTTTCCCCTACGTGCCGGGCCTGCTGGCTTTCCGGGAGGCGCCGGCGCTGGCGGATGCGGCCGCCGGCCTGCACGTGCCCCCGGACCTGCTGCTGGTGGACGGCCACGGTTACGCCCATCCCCGGCGTTGCGGGATCGCCTCACACCTGGGCCTGGCGCTGGACCTGCCGGCAATCGGCTGCGCCAAGTCGGTGCTGATCGGCGAGTACGGCAAGCTGGACGCCCGGCGCGGGGCCATTGCTTATCTGCGGGACGGGGGGGAAACGATCGGGGCCGCCGTCCGCACCCGCCACGGCGTGCGCCCGATCTTCGTTTCTCTCGGCCACCGCATCTCCCTGGCCAGCGCCATCCGCTTCGTGCTCGCCTGCTGCGACGGCTACCGCATTCCGCGTCCCACGCGGCTGGCCGACCACCTGGTCGAGCAATTGAAGCGGGAGGCGTCCGCTGGCATCTCTCTGCTGTAACCTGAGGAGGGCTGTCCATGCTGGCCCTCGACCCGCACAACCCGCCTCGGTCGCCTTGGCCGCCGGAGCGGTTCGTCGTACTGAGCGGGAAACGGATTCACTACTATGTTCGCGGCAGCGGTCCGGCTCTGATTCTCATCCACGGCCTGCTGGGCTACTCCTTCAGTTGGCGCCGCAACCTGGAGCCGCTGGCACGCCAGTTCCGGGTCTACGCGCTGGATCTTCCGGGCCTGGGTTATTCTGAGCGCTGGCAGAGTCCCACAACCTTCCTCAGCGCCGTCGAATTGCTCCGCGAGTTCGCGGGGGCCGTCGGGGAGGACCGGGTCCTGCTGGCAGGGCATTCCTACGGAGGGGCGGCGGCGCTGGTGGCGGCCGCGCGCTTTCCGACCCTGGTGTTGGGCCTGGCGCTTCTGGCCCCGCTGAATCCGCTCGCCCCCGGTGCCGGGTGGCGCGCCCGCCTTGCCGCCTCGCCGCTGGGTGATCCTATCCTGCGCCTGGCTCAACGCTACTCGCGCCCTCTGGCGCGCTGGCTGCTGCGCCACCGCCTGCTCGGCGACCCCTCCCGGCTGGAGGAAGAAGCCGTGGAAGGCTACCTGGAGCGCCTGCAAGACCCGGCCTGTGTCGGTGTCGTGCGGCAGATGCTCGCCGCTTGGGACAGGGAAGTCGTGCGCGCCGCGCTGCCCCTCATCCGCCAGCCGGTGCTGATCCTCTGGGGCGGGCGGGATCGCGTGGTGCCGCTGTCCTCCGGCCGTCGCTTAGCCCGCGCCTTGGACGCCAGGCTGGAGGTGCTGCCCCATTGCGGTCACCTGGTCCAGGAGGAAGCCGCGGCAGAAGTAAACCGGCTGCTGCTGGAATTCTTCGGCCGCTTTGCCGCAACGGAAGCACCACTGGAGCGCGGGCCGTAAACCCCATCTGAGCCGCCCCACAGGGCGGCACAAGAGAGCGGCGCCCCCTGGTGCTACAATGCCCTCAGCGGGCCGCGGCAGGCTCGCGACGCTGAGACGGTTACGGTGAAGAATCCAGCCTCCAAGTCGCTGACCCGGCAACTGCAGGCCATCCTGGGAGCAGACGCGGTCCTCCACGAACCCGAGGACCTGATGCTTTACGAGTACGACGGCGGCACCAGCAAATCCACACCCGACGCCGTGGTCTTCCCCACTACCACCCAGCAGGTAGTGGAAGTCGTGAAGCTGGCGGCGCGCCAGGGTGTTCCCGTACTGCCGCGGGGAGCCGGCACCGGGCTCAGCGGCGGCGCCATTCCCGTCGGCGGCGGCATCGTCGTCGGCTTCTCGCGCATGAACCGGATCCTGGAGTTGGACCTGGACAACTTCCGCGCCGTAGTCCAGCCCGGCGTGGTCAATGCCGACATCACCCTGGCGGTGGCCTCGTCGGGCTACTTCTATGCGCCCGACCCGTCCAGCCAGAAGGCCTGCACTATCGGCGGCAACGTGGCCGAGAACGCCGGTGGCCCGCACACGCTCGCCTACGGCGTCACCACCAA
>CAYVGN010000006.1:0-20365 GCA_964451215.1 uncultured Acidobacteriota bacterium | reverse complement strand
TAGGCGAACACCACTTGCTCCTTGGAGATATCGGGAAAGCGCATCAGGCGCGTCTCCCCTGGTGAGGCCGGGCTCTTTGAGTCGGTCCAGCTCAACAGGACGATGATCCCCAACAAAAGCGCCAGAGCCCTCGCGATTTTCATAACTGCTTACCTCCTTCTGGCAACGCCGTGCGCGGCCAACTTGCGCATCCTAGCACCTGCCGTCCCAGACTTGCCATCTCTGACTGCCCGAGGATTCCCCAGTGCCCTTGGGGGCTAACCCATTTGACGGCCTTCCGGCTGTTTCGAGAGCCGAGTCCAGCAAGCCTGACCCATGCCGCTTCGCCAGCACAGGGCCGGTGCCTTACAGACTCGCGGCTTCGTTCGGCGCTAGAATAGCAGTGTGATTCGCCGAGTTCTCTTCTTCCTGCTCTTTTACTTCTCCGCGCTTTTTGCCGCCGAACTCGCCGTCGTTGACGCCTATTTCGAAGATTACGACCGGATGCTTGTGCGCCAGCAGTTGCTGCCCGCCGGCGACACCGTCTTCCTCACGTTCCGGGTTGCCGGATTCCGGGCGAACGAGAAGCGCCAGGTGCGCCTTTCCTACTGGATTGACTGTCTCGATCCTCAGAACGTCCCGCTGGTCGAGACCTACAGCACCACCATCGAGGAGACGCTGTCCCCGCAAGACGAGAGATGGCGGCCCAAGGTCAACTGGTCGGTCGTCGTGCCGAGCTACGCCCTCAGCGGCCAGTACAGGGTGCAGATAAAGGTGCGCGACGAGATCGCCGGCCAGGAGACCCGCCACCAGATGAGCTTCGGGGTGAAGGGGCTGGAAGTCGAGCCCAGCCCGACCCTGGCGGTGCGCAATTTTGAGTTTGCCGACAGCGAAGACGGCAAGCCAAAGGAGTCGGCAACCTATCCCCGGTCCAGCACGTTATGGGCGCGCTTCCGCCTGGTTGGCTTCAAGGTCGGGCCGGACAAGCAAATTGATTTGGAGCAAGACCTGTCGGTGCTGGACTCCGACGGCAAGGTCGTCTTTTCCAAGCCGCAGGCTGCGGTGGAGAAGCACCGCATGTTCTATCCCCCGCGCTTCCTAACCGAGTCCTTCAACCTGGAACTGCAGCAGAACGTGCGCCCGGGCCAGTACACCATCCGGCTCGATATCCGCGACCTGCTCGGCCAGCAAACCAGCCGCTACGAGACCAGGTTCACCGTGCTCCCGTAGGGGAACCGCAAAGACACAAAGGACGCCAAGTTCACCAAGAACAGCAGGCACGGGTGTTCCCGCCAGGGTGAGGCGCTCCCTTGTTGGCGCAGTTGGCGCGCCCAGGGTGGGGCTCGCTGTCTCCGCAGGGCCACCAGCTCCGTATCGTCAATTTTGTTGATCAATGCCGAAACCAGCGGGCCGGTCGGCGGCCTGCTTTCACCAGAGAGTCAGAGGCATTGCCACCTTCTTGCGGGAATCTGCACCCAGGAAGTACGGCGGCCACAAAGTCAGGAAGTCACAAAGTCTTTGTGTCTCTCTGCCGTTGTGGTTGACTAGACCTGGCTCCCGATGTGGGAACACATCAGCCCGGAACAGAAGAGGACCCTGCTGGCGGCATCGCTCGGTTGGATGCTCGACAGCATGGATGTGATGCTGTACTCGATGGCGCTGGTCCCCATCCAGCAGGAGCTGGGCATCCGCGCAGCGACCAGCGGCATGCTGATCTCGGCAACCTTGGTGGCGTCGGCGGCCGGCGGCGTCCTGTTCGGAATCCTGGCCGACCGTGTCGGGCGCGCTCGCGCACTGATGGGCAGCATCCTGGTGTACTCGATCTTCACCGGGGCCTGCGGCCTGGCTCAGAATGTGGCCCAACTGGCTGTCTTTCGCACCCTTCTTGGCCTGGGCATGGGCGGAGAATGGGCCACCGGCGCCGCTCTGGTGGCCGAGACCTGGCCCTCCGAACACCGCGGCAAAGCGCTGGGGTTGATGCAGAGTTCGTGGGCTGTCGGCTACGCGGTGGCCGCAGCGCTAACCGCGCTGATCTTGCCCCGCTTCGGCTGGCGCGTCCTGTTCTTCGTGGGCGTCTTTCCTGCTCTGGTCACCCTGTGGATTCGGCGCAGGGTTCCCGAGCCCGAAATCTGGAGGGCGGCGCGGGCCGAGGCTGCCCGGACCGGGGAAGTAACGCCGCTGAAGGCGCTGTTCGCGGCCGAGTTGCGTCGGCGGACTGCCATTACCACCACCATGAACGCCGCCACCATGTTTGGCTGGTGGGGGCTGTTCACCTGGATTCCCGGTTACCTCTCCCTTCCCACCTCCCAAGGCGGCCGCGGCCTGACCATCGTCCAGACCTCCACCTGGGTCATCCTCATGCAGGTTGGCATGTGGTTCGGGTATACGACCTTCGGGCTGCTGAGCGACATCGCCGGACGCAAGCGGACCTACATCGCTTACCTGTTGGCAGCAGCCGGGCTGGTTTTCGTTTACGGCCTCACCACCAGCCCCATGCGGTTGCTGTTGCTCGGTCCCGTCGTGGCCTTCTTCGGCACCGGCTACTTCACCGGGTTTGGAGCGATTGCCAGCGAATTGTTCCCCACCGCGGTCCGCGGGACAGCCATGGGCTTTGCCTACAACCTGGGACGGGGGTTGAGCGCTGCCGCGCCCTACACCGTCGGGCGATTGTCCGAAACCCACGGCCTGGGTGCTTCCTTCCTCATCACGTCGGTTGCTTTCTTGCTGGCTGCCTTGCTCGCCTCCCGCCTGGAAGAAACCCGCGGCAAGCCGCTGGAATGAAACCGCCCAAGCACCAAGATCAGCGCCGATTGGCGCGCCCCGTGCGGTGGCGCGTGCCGGCCTTGAGGCGGGCGCTCCAACGCGTTGAACCGCTTGGCAGTTGTCACCCGCGGGTGGTTATTCTGTAGTTCCCTGTAGGAGTTTAGGGATTTCATGAGAATCACGTCGAAGGGCCAGTATGCCACCAGGGCAGTCCTCTACCTCGCCTTGAAGCATCCTCAGATCGTTCCCATCGGGGGATCGCCAGGACGCACAGCATTCCTCTCAAGTACCTTGAGCACATCCTGCTGACGCTAAGAAGCGCCGGGATATTGCGCAGCCGGCGGGGATCAAGGGAGGGTATCAACTGGCGCGGTCGCCCGAGGGGATTACCGTTGGCGAGGTGCTGACGATAGTGGACGCCAACTTTGCCCGGGGCGGTTGCCCCGATCCGGCCACCGCCGCCGACTACCAGTGCCCGGACATGGACTCCTGCGGCCTGAAGCTGCTCTGGGCGGAGGTCAAGAACGCTGTCGAGAATATCCTCAACCACACGACCTTCGACGACATCGGCAAGCGCACGCTTCTCACCCTGGCGCGCAAGAGTGACTGCGTGCGCTACGAAGTGTAGGCCCCCACGTTCCTCCTTCTATCTACGAGTTCACTTGTGTTGGAGAGCCCGGTGCGCCGCGGCGAGGATGTGGGCGGCCGTCAGGCGGTACTTCTCCAGCAGTTGTTCGGGGGTTGCCGACTCGGCGTAGGTGTTGTGGATCCCGATGAACTCCATGGGAACCGGGTGGATTTCCGCCACTGCCAGCGCCACCTTGGGCCCCAGCCCGCCGTCCAGCAGGTGCTCCTCGGCCACTACGATCGCGCCCGTTTCGCGCGCCGCAGCCGCGATCGCCTCCCGGTCCAGGGGCCGCAACGTGTGCATGTCCAGCACTCGCGCGGAGATCCCCTGGGCAAACAGCATCTCCGACGCCTTGATGCACTCGGCCACCATCAAGCCGCAGCCGATCAGCGTCAGGTCGCTGCCGTCCAGCAGCATCTTGGCCTCGCCGAACTGGAACGACTCATTCTTGCGGCTATAGACGATGGGCACCTTGGGCCGGCCGACGCGGAGGAAAACCGGGCCAACGTGCTCAACGGCACGAAACACCAGCGCACGAGTGGCGGTCTCGTCGGCCGGCGAGGCCACCACAAAGCCGGGCAGCGCGCAGGCCAGGGCGTAGTCCTCCACGCTCTGCTGCGAGGGTCCGTCCTCGCCGATGCTGATGCCCCCATGGGAAACCACGATCTTCACATTGACCTGGGGGTAAGCCACGGCCATGCGGAGCTGGTCGAAGGCTTTGTCCATCAGGAAGCAGGCAAAACTGGAAGCAAACGGGATCTTGCCTGCGGCCGCCAGGCCCCCGGCGATGCCGACCATGTTGGCCTCGGCGATGCCGCAACCAAAGAAGCGGTCGGGGAACTCCTTGGCGAACAGGCTGGTCTTGGTGGACTTGGACAGGTCGGCGTCCAGGACCACCACCTGCGGGTAGAGACGGCCCACCTCCACCAGCGCCTTACCGTAGGCGTCGCGGGTGGCCATCCCCATCTTCAGCTCGAATCTTGGTCTGGCGGTGATCTCAGCCAAGCGTTGCCACCTCCCGGTCCAGTTCTTCCAGTGCCCGTTGCACTTCCTCCGGCGTCGGGGCGGTGCCGTGGAACTCCACGCTGTTCTCCATGAACGAGACGCCCTTCCCCTTGATGGTGTGGGCGATGATGCAGGTTGGCTTTCCCTTGGTTGCCCGCGCTTCGTTTAGCGCGCCGAGCACCTGCGGGAAGTCGTGCCCGTCAATCACGACGGTGTGCCAGTTGAAGGAGCGCCACTTGGGCTCCAACGGCTCCAGGTCCACAATGTCCTTGACCCAGCCGTCGAGCTGGATTTTGTTGTAGTCCACGATGGCGCAGAGGTTGTCGGTGTGATGGTAGCCGGCCCACATGGCCGCCTCCCACACCTGGCCTTCCTGCACTTCGCCGTCGCCCAACATCACGTACACCCGGTAGTCCTGCTTGTCCAGCCGCGCCGCCAGGGCGTAGCCGATGCCGATGGAAAGGCCGTTGCCCAGCGAGCCAGTGGAGGCCTCCAGGAGCGGCAGCATGCGCCGGTCCGGGTGGCCCTGCAGCGGGCTGCCAAGCTTGCGCAGTGTGTGCAACAGGTCGCGCGAGAGGTACCCGGCCTCGATCATCGCGGCGTACAGCACCGGGCAGGCGTGGCCCTTGCTGAGGATGAAGCGGTCGCGATCCGGCCAGTCGGGCCGCGCCGGATCGTGTCGCAGGTGGTTGAAGAAAAGCGCCGTCACGATGTCCGTGGCGGAAAGCGATCCGCCGGGATGGCCGGAACCCGCCTCGCCTATCATCACGACGATGTCTTTGCGGATGCGGTTCGCGATGCGCTTCAATTCGACGATGTCTTCGACTTTTTTCATTTGCCCACAGGGTCAGAGCTGCAGCGCGAGGTCCGGGACTGCGCGCGCCTGGTCCCGCACCAAGATGGTCCTTCTGCCCGGTGCACACGCACAGACTTTTTGGCTGGCGTGCCGCGCGGACACAAGAGCTTAATTTAGCACATCAGCAAGAGCAGGCGTTTCCGGGAAAGGGCGCCAGAACGGCGATAAGAACGCCAACAGGCCGCGGGAGCAACCGCTCAACCGCGGCCTGTGCCATAGCGTGCCCAGGCTGAACTTGTCTTGTTCAGCAGCGCCGTCCCTTTGGGCCCCGGGTACCTGCCGGTGCAGGCCCGGCAACTGCCTCAATAGATGTATCGCCGGCCGCAGGGATTCAAGGAAAGCCTGCGGCGGAGCCGCCACGCTGGGGAATGGCCTCCAACCTGCGCTTTCGCTGGCGCTCGCGGTTCCGATGCCCCGGTACCCGGCTTTCTGCCAGGATGCTGAAGAGTTAGCTCTGCTCTGATTCCGCGGGAAGCGACCCGGCCGTGCGAGATGCTTTTCGACCGCAGCGGCCCGCTGCGGTCAGCATCCCGCCAAGCGGGGCATCAGCCTTAGGGTACGGGCAAGCTGTGGCGGACGGGCAAATATGTCCGACTCCACGAGCTCAGTAAAAGAAGACCTTCCCGTCGGCTACGTTGGCCAGGTAGCGGTCGCCCTCCATGAACTGCATGATGCGTGCGCCGTGTCGCGCCATTTGCGCCCAGCGCGACGTGGTGCGCGGATTCTGCTCCACACCCAGCAGTTCTCGCCCGCCCACGTAAAAGTGCACCTGGCGGAGTCGCTTGCTCCTCGTCTTGCTGACGCAGTAAACGTGCTCGTTCAGCAGGACCTCGCTCTTGTTGTCCACCATTACCTGCTGCCAGACCGACAGCAGCACGGCGGCTAACGCCTCGTCCTGTGGGCCTGCCGAACCCGAATCGTTCTCCATAACAGAAACTGCTTGACCCCTACTGGGGAGATTATATAAGGCGCTGTCAACGTTGGGAATGAGGCTTTAGACTTGAGGCTCCAAGCCGCGGTTTTCCTTCGGGGCAGACGGCATACGGAGCGCTATGCGCTTGCGGCGCACTCCCCGCCGCGGTGGGCCGCGCCTCCGATCCGCACCTCAAGGTTGGAGGCTCAAACCTATGAACACCGGCGCGCACCTGCAATTCGGCTGGCTGATCGGTCACGCTCGTGAGTTTACTCGCGCCGAGCGCGCCGCGATCACCCTGGCCGCCGTCGCCCCGGACCTGGACGGGTTGACGTTTCTGGCCGGCGGCGAGGTCTTCTACCGCTATCACCACCTCCTGTTGCACAACGTCTTGGTCGCTGTGGCTTACGCCGCTGTCGTCGGAACCTTCTTTTCGCGGCGGGCGCTAGTGCTGACTCTGTGCCTCGCCTCCTTCCTCAGCCACCTGCTGATCGATTACGTGACGGCTCCTTGGGAGATGGCGCCCTTCTGGCCCTTTTCTCCGCTGCTGGTTAATCTGGGCGGGCGCCTGCCCAAGTGGGTGGTCCAGTACCTGTTTCAGTTTGCCGGCATGGCCGGCATCCTGGCCTGCACGGTCTGGCTCTACCTCCGCTACGGCCGAACCCCGCTGGAAGTCATCTCACCCCGGCTCGACCGGCTGCTGCTCGGCTACATCGTTCTACCCTGGAAAAACCGCTGTGCTACCTGCAACGCCCGTGCCCACTTCCGTTGCGACCGGTGCTCGCAGGTGGTCTGCGGACGTCACTGGACTCCTTGCGGCCTGGGCGGGCTCTGCCCCTCCTGTTCCCTATCGGCCGGGACAGGTTCCTACTGAGGTCTGCAATACCTGCGGTGCCGTCCGTTCCCAGGCAGTGGCAGCCTGTCTGCCGCGCAGGTCACCCCACCCGCGCTATAATAGGAGATTCGTCCGGGGAGAAGATTCCGCGCAGGGGATCGCAACCGGGAAATGGGTAACGACTCCATTCGGGTATTCGGAGCCCGCGTCCACAACCTGAAGAGCATCAACTTTGAGATTCCCCACAATGCACTGACGGTTGTGACCGGGGTCAGTGGCTCCGGCAAGTCCAGCCTGGCCTTCGACACTATTTACGCCGAGGGGCAGCGGCGCTATATCGAGTCGTTGTCCGCCTACGCCCGCCAGTTCCTGGAGCGCATCGAGAAGCCGGAGGCCGACGAGATCCTCGGGATCGCGCCCGGCATCGCCATCCGCCAGAAGAACGCCACCCGCAACCCGCGCTCCACCGTCGCCACCTCCACCGAGATCTACGACTACCTGCGGCTGCTGTTCGCCCGCGTCGGACGCACCTGCTGCGCTGCCTGCGGGAAGCAGGTCAAGAAAGACACGGTGGACGAGGTAGCGGCACGCGTGTTGGCGCAGCCGCCGGCCAGCCGCTACTACCTGCTGTTCCCTGTCCAGGGGACAGCAGCCTCCGCCGAAGCCGGCGCAGGCGGCGGCGCCCGTAAGGTCAACCTAGAGTCGCTCAAGGCGCACCTGTTCGAGTTGCGCAAGGCCGGTTTCACCCGCCTCTACCAGGACGGCAAGGTCTTCGAGTTCTCGGCGCCGGAGTCGCTGCTGGACATCGACTTTGCGCGCGCCGTCTACGTGCTGGTGGACCGGCTGGCCATCAGCGACGAGGCTGGCCTGCGGCAGCGGCTGATCGACGGTGTTGAGCTATGCTACCGCCAGGGCGGGGAAGCGATCCTGGAGCCCGCCGGCGGCGGCAATGGGGCGCCGCCCGAGCAACTGCGCTTCAGCGAGAAGTTCGAGTGCAAAGCCTGTCGCGCCGCCTACGAGGAGCCGGAGCCCCGCCTGTTTTCTTTCAACAGCCCCTACGGTGCCTGCCCGCGCTGCCAGGGTTTCGGCAACGTCATTGACTTCGACCTGAACCTGGTCATCCCCGACAAGAGCCGCGCGCTGGAGCAGGGCGCCGTCGAGCCCTGGACCAAGCCCAAGTACCGCGCCTTCTATAGCGAACTGAGACGCACCGCCAGGGCGGCCGGCGTGCGGCTGGACGTGCCCTGGTACCAGTTGAGCCCGGCCGAGAAGGAGTACGTCATCGAGGGCGGGCCGCGCTTTCACGGCATCCGTGGTTTCTTCGACTACTTGGAGCACAAGAAATACAAGCTGCACGTGCGCGTGTTCCTGAGCCGCTACCGTGGCTACACGCTTTGCGCCGAGTGCAAAGGAGCGCGGCTCCGCAAGGAGGCATTCCTGGTGCGCGTCGCCGGCAAGGACATCGGCCAGGTTTGCCGGATGACCATCGAGGAAGCGCGCGATTTCTTCTCCGGGATGACCCTCAGCCCCATGGAAGCGGCCATCGCCGACAAGGTGCTGGAAGAGATCCGGCAGCGCCTGGAGTTCCTGCACCAGGTGGGCCTGGAGTACCTGACGCTGGACCGGCTGGCTTCCACCTTGGCGGGCGGGGAGGCGCAGCGGATCCAACTGGCCACCTCGCTGGGATCGCGGCTGGTGGGCGCCCTCTACGTGCTGGACGAGCCCTCCATCGGCCTGCACCCCCGCGACACCCACCGCCTGATCCGCATCCTGCAGGAGTTGCGCAACCTGGGCAACACCATCCTGGTGGTGGAGCACGACCCCGACATGATGCGCGCCGCCGATCGAATCCTGGACCTCGGCCCTGGCGCCGGGGAGAATGGCGGTCGCCTGGTGTTCTCCGGAACTTACCGGGAGTTGATCACCAACGGCTCCACCCTCACCGGGCGCTACTTGAAGGGCGAACTGCGAATCCCGATCCCCCAGGCGCGGCGACAGCCGAACCCCAAGAAGGTGCTGAAGGTGGTCGGCGCCTACGCCAACAACCTGAAGAACATCGAGGTCGCCATCCCGCTGGAAACGATGGTGGCGGTGACCGGTGTTTCGGGCTCTGGCAAATCCACGCTGGTGCACGACGTCGTCTACGAGGGGCTGCAGGCCCTGCGCGCCGCGGGCAACCACAAGCAGCCGCCGGCACCTCCGGGGCCCGCGCGCCCCTCGCAACAAGACCTGGAACTGGAGCCGCCGCCCGTGCCCCGATTGAACTGCCAGCGCATTGAGGGAGCGCAGCACATCCGGGAGGTGGTGCTGGTGGACCAGTCGCCCATCGGCCGCACGCCGCGCTCCAACCCGATCACCTACATCAAGGCCTTCGACACCATCCGCGAACTGTTCGCCAACACGGTTGACGCAGGGAAGCGCGGATATACCCGGACGCACTTCTCCTTCAACATCCCCGGCGGACGCTGCGAGGCCTGCCAGGGCGACGGGACCGTGACCGTAGAGATGCAGTTTCTCGCCGACGTGGAACTGGTGTGCGAGGAGTGCGCCGGGAGGCGGTTCAAGTCCGGTGTGCTCGAAGTGCAGTACAAAGGCCAGAACATCCACGAAGTTCTGCAGATGACGGTGCGCGAGGCGCTCGGCTTCTTCGCCGCCACCCCCAAGGTGGTCAACCGGCTGAAGGTGTTGGACGACGTCGGGCTGGGCTACCTGCGCCTGGGGCAGTCGGCCACCACGCTTTCCGGGGGCGAAGCGCAGCGTGTCAAGCTGGCCGCCCACCTGGCCGTCCGCGACAGTGAACGCGCCCTCTACATCTTTGACGAGCCCACCACCGGCCTGCACTTCGACGACATCGGCAAGCTGCTGATCGCCTTCCGGCGCCTGATCGAGGAAGGCGGCAGCATCCTGATCATCGAGCACAACCTGGAGGTCATCAAGACCGCCGACTGGGTCATCGACCTGGGGCCGGAAGGCGGCGAGCGTGGCGGCTACGTGGTGGCCTCCGGAACCCCCGAAACCATTGTCCGCTGCCCGCATTCCTATACGGGGAAGTTCCTCGCGCAGGTTCTTCGCGGCCACCGTGCCGCGCGGCCGGTATGATCCACCCCAACTCGAAGTTCACCGCAGAGCCGCAGAGAACGCAGGGAAATGCGCGGGGGATTCGTTCTTGTTGGTCCTTTTCTGCGCTCTCAGCGTCTCGGCGGTGGGGACTCGTTCGTTGGGCCGCCGCGGCTTGCGTGCTCCTGCTCTTGGCTTTGCCGGCTTTTCCCCAGGCGGAGGACCTGGTGGCGCGGGCGGAGAAGGCCATCGAGGCCGGCGACTACGCCACCGCCCTAGCCCTGCTCAAGCAGCAGGCCGAGAAAGACCCGCGGGACTATCGTGCGCTGTTCGACATCGCCTATACCTACACCATGATGGGAGAGCGTGCGCAGGCCATCGAGACCTACCGGCGGACGCTGGCCGTGCGCCCGCAGCTAACGCAGGCCAGCCTGAACCTGGGAATCCTGCTGCTGGAAGAGAAGCAGCCGGTCGAGGCCGCGCGTCACTTCTCCGATGTCGTGGCGGCTCGGCCTGCTGACGCCCGAGCGCACTTGCTCCTGGCGGACGCCTGGGCCCAGGCCGGTGAGCAGGCCAAGGCGATCGAAGGCTATCGCAAGGTGATCGCTCTCGACCCGCGCTCCCGCGACGCTTGCTACTCGCTGGCGCGGGCGCTGATCGAGCAAAGAAACTTCGCCGAGGCCGAGACACTGCTGACCCGGGCCATCGAACTGGTTCCGGCCGATGTCGGCGTGCGCCTGGAAATGGCGCGGCTGTGGGAACTGACCGGGCGGGAGGAGCAGGCGCTCCGCTTTTACTCCGAGGTGGCCCAGAAGCAGCCCGGGAACGCCGCCGCCCGGCGCCGCCTGGGTGAGCTTCTGCTGGCCAGGAAACAGTTCGCCGCGGCGGCGGCCGAGTTCGAAGCGGCCGCGCAGAGCCAGCCTTCCCCCTCCGACGACTGGAATCTAGCACAGGCCTATGCCGGAGCCAAACGAGCCGACAGCGCCCTACCGCTGTTGCGGAAGCTGGCTGCCGCCGACCCACGCAACTACGACGTGCGGTTGTTGCTGGGGGAGATGCTGACCGCGCAGCGAGATTTTGCCACCGCCCGTGAGCAGCTCCAGGTGGCCGTTCAGTTGCGGCCCGACATCCCCGATGCCTGGGTGGACCTGGCCAACGTCCTTTACCTGCAGCAAGATTATCCGGCGACCCTGGTAGCCCTCAACCGGGTCGCCCGCTTGGGCCGCGAAACGCCCTGGCTGCACTACCTCCGCGCCATCACACTCGATAAACTGGATCAGGCGCAGGCCGCCCTGGAAAGCTACCAGCGCTTCCTGGCCCTCTCGCAGAACCAGTACCCGGACCAGCAGTTTCAGGCGCGCCAGCGCATCAAGGCCCTCAAGTTGAGCCTGGAGAAGGGCGGCAGGCGGAGGAAACGGTGAAACGGGTGGGAATTCGCCGGGGCAGATGGCGGTCGTTGCTCCTGCTTGTTCCCTTGTGGCTTGTTGCCGCTACGCTTCCGCAACCGCTCCAGGCGCAGGATGCTGCAGAGTTGAAGGCCAGGCTGGCCCGCGAGCGGGATCCGATCAAACGCGCCCGCTTGCACTTGCGCCTGGCCGAGTCTCTCTTTAACGCCGCCGACCACAAGTACCAAGACGGCGAATCCGCTGATGGCCTGGCCGCACTCCAGCAGATGCTGGCTTCGGTCGAGGACGCGCACCGCCTGCTGTTCGGCACGGGCCGCGATCCGCGCAAGAAGCCCAAGGGTTTCAAGGAGGCCGAGATCAAGCTGCGGGAATTCTCGCGGCGCCTTGAGGATCTGCGCCTCTCGCTTCCGGTTGACGAACGCCCCGAGGTCCAGAAGATCGAGGCGCGCCTGCACAAACTACACGAGGACCTGCTAAATGGCATAATGCGGGTGAAGAGAAAATGAAGCGGTGCATGCTCTTCCTGGCCCTGGGGGCAGCCCTGGCGGCGCCCGCCGGCGCGCAGCGCCGGGAGTTCCTGACCGACGGCGAGATCGACCAGATCCGCGAGGCCCAGGATCCCAACCAGCGGCTGAAGCTCTACATGCAGTTCGCCCGTCAGCGCATCGCGGCCGTGGAGAAGGTGCTGGCGGGCAACGAGCCCAATCGCGGCCAGTTCATCCACGAGCAGATCGAGGAGTACGACCGCATCATTGAGGCCGCGGACTACAACGTTGACCAGGCCCTCAAGAAGCGCCACCTGTTCCGCAAGGGGCTGGAGGCGGCGCTGAAGGCCGAGCCCGAGTTCCTCCAGGCGCTGGAAGCGTTCCGGGCGCGCAATCCCAAGGACTTGGAGGAGTACAGGTTCATCCTGGACCAAGCCATCGAGAATACCCGGGACAGCCTCCAGGGGCTGCGCGAGGCGCTCGGGAAGCAGCCCAAGGGAAAGAAAGAGGAGAAGGAAGAGAGAGAAGAAAGAAAACAGGAAGGGGTCAGGAAGAACTGATGGCGGGGGTTGCCGCGATCTCTGCCGGCGCTTTTCGCCGTCTGAAGCCTCGTACACCGCTGCCCGCGATCGAGGTGGTGTTCCGGGCCTTCGCCAACATCAATCGCGTGAGTTCCAGCGCGAGGAGCGTCAGTTTCCGCTCTGCGAGGAAGCCCGCCGCGCCTTGCAGGAACTCTCCCGCCGGGAGTTCTGACCTTCCCGCACAGAAGCTTGCAGAGGCCGCGCCCTCCGCAACTTCATGATTCAGTGGGAAGATCGCCAGGCAAGCACGCGTGCGAAGTTTCCTGCAACGGTTCGCTTCCGTTCTGCATCCTATGTAGTGGCTGGCGCCCCGGATATTGCGTCGGAGGCGGCAAGGACAGATGGTGTAAGGCCTTAGGAGAAAGGCTGTAGGGTGAAGATGTTCGCAAGTCTGCTGAGTTTGCTTTTCGGTTGCTCTCACAGGAACACGACGTTTCCGATTACCATTCGGAGCGGAAAGAGCCTGCGGAACCTGGCGGGACCCTCAGACACCTACATCGTGTGCCTGGATTGCGGCAGAGAGTTCCCCTATAGCTGGGAACAGATGCGGATTCTGCCGGCTACAGCCAAGGCCCCCACGGCAGTCGGCGAACAGGTTGGTTCTTTTTCTGTGACCAAGTAACCTTTTTTGGGCGACCAGAAAGCCACCCGCGACTAGTTTCGCTGGGTGGCTTTTGTCTTTGCGCGCAACCGGCGCGAGGCGCCCGCGGTTGCCCCTCTTCCACCCCCGGCGGCTGGGGCGTGTGGTGGAATTTCCTCTTGCGGAGATACTCCTCGAAAGCCATCTCTCAGGAATGATGATGCGGCTGCCCGCAGGGTTCCGCAACGCTTTTTGTGCTATTCTACGTCCCCCAGTTCATCCCGGCGGCTTTGTCATGGACCAACGTACCCGCATGCAGCTGGAGTTCTTAAGCCGCTGGTACTCCGTGGCGCGCTCTTCGACGCTGCGCCTGCTGCGCGACCTCACCGAGGAGGAATTGGCCTGGCAGCCGCATCCCGCCTGCCACTCGGCGGCCGGCATCCTGTTGGCCCTGGCGGTCGCCGAGGAGCTGCGCATTCAACGCCGCCTGGCAGGGCGGCGCCTCCTGCCTGACTCCCTGGTCAAGTCCTGCCGCGCCGGGGCCCGGTCCAGGTCCGGGCGCAGCTCTCGGGCCGGCAAGGAGCAGCTCGAGCGGCTGCTGAGAAGCCTGCGGAATTCCACCATGAATTTCCTGCGCGGGCTCCTCTTCGGGCGCGAGAAATCCCGGTCGCCGGACGTGCTGCAGCAACTGGAGAGCCTGATTCTCCAGGAGACGCAGGGCTTCGGCCAGGTCCTGTACCTGCGCGGGCTCCGTTCGGGCCAGCCGGCGTCATTCGTGCGCCGTCTCCGGGTGGCGGTGAGAGATGGGCACCTCAAGCCCGCCAGCGCACAACGAAAGCGGGCCTGACCGGCGCTCCCGGTCTGCTTTCACTCCAGGGGTGATGGGGAGTGCATCCCGGGAAGAATTGGCGTTGCTGGTTTCGCTGCGCACATGGCATCTCCAGTGTGGTCACGGGAAAGCTCGTGGGGCACGGTTGGACTGCCGGCGCGGGAGGGAATCTAGGATGTGGTCGCGGTTGTTGGCTTTCCTTCTGCTTCTTGCTTCCGTCTTGCCTCTGCAGGCGCAGGTCCCCGGTTCCCCCTATCGGCGCGTGCTGGTGTGGCTGGCCGGGGAGCCGCTGGCCGACTATCACGCCCGGATGCGCCCGCCACTGCCCGGCCTGTACGAACCGCTCCGGCTGGGAACCTCGGAAATGGAAGCGCACGGCGCGCGGCTGGCGGCTGGCCGGCTGGCCGTACGGCAGAGACTGGAGCAATTGGGGTTCCTTGCTGACGGTGAGACCGATGTCGTGCTTCACACGCTGATCGGCCGCCTGCCGGAGGAGAACCTGGAGGCGGCCGGCGCCATCCCCGGAGTCCTGGAAGTGCGTCCTGTCCGCACCTACCGGCCCCTGCTGGACGCCGCGGTTCCGCTCATCAAGGCCAATGCCGCCTGGGTCGGGTTGGGAGGCGAAGAACGCGCCGGGCGCGGCGCCAGGATCGCCATCATCGACAGCGGAATCGACGTCTCCCACCCCATGCTCCAGGATCCACGTCTGGAACTCCCCGCCGGCTTCCCCAAGGGCGAGCGCGAGTTCACCAACTCCAAGGTCATCGTCGCGCGCAACTACCTCGCCCTGCTCGGCGACCCTCGCGATCCGCCCGACGCTATGGACCGCGAAGGGCACGGGACCTTTGTCGCGGCCATCGCCGCCGGGCGCCGTGCCCTGGCCCCTTACGGTGAAGTGGTTGGGGTGGCTCCTGCCGCCCAACTGGGCAGCTACCGCATCTTTGGCAGCCCGCTGGGTCTCGGCCAGACCACCGACGCCGTGGTCATCGCCGCTATCAACGACGCGGTGAGCGACGGCATGAACGTGATCAACCTGAGCATCGGCGGCAGCTTCCTCGACCTGCCCTCCGAGGAGCCGGTCCCCAAGGCGGTGGAGGCGGCCACGCGGGCCGGGGTCGCAGTGGTGGCCGCAGCCGGCAACGAAGGCGATGAGCTGGCCACCATTAGCGAGCCTGCCAATTCCCAGGCGGCCATTGCCGTCGGCGCCAGCAACAATGCCCGGGTGTTCGCCAACCCGCTCCGCGTCCTCGGCGCTGCCTCGATTCCGGACAGACTGCAACGCCTGGGGGCGGTGCCGGCCCTCTCCGTCACCGTCAGCCAGGTGATCGGGCCGGCACCCCTGCTGAGGCCCGTCGGGAACGGCTGCCGCGCGCTGGTCCCGCCAGAGGACGCGCGCAGTAAGATCGCGATCGTAGATGACGGTTCGTGCTCCTCTTCCACCAAGGCCAGGTATCTGGCGGATGCCGGGACCCTGGCCGCCGTCATCTACCGCCGCGATGACGAAGACCCGGCGGCGGTCGTTCTGACCGCGCCCCCGCTGCCGGTCTTTCAACTCTCGCGCGAGGATGGAGAAGCGCTGGCCAACTTTCTTGCCGCCACCCCCGGCCTCCAGGCTGCCATTGATCCCGGCATCCGCGCCTTCCCGGTGACCCCCGACCGGATCCCCGCCTATAGCTCGCGCGGGCCGAGCAACGACATGGAGTTGAAGCCGGACCTGGTGGCCCCGGGCACCGCCATCTACTCGGCTGTACAGATCAACGACGCGCTGGGTATCCTTTACAGCCCCACGCAATTCGGGGTGAGCGAGGGGACCAGCTTCTCGACAGCGTTTGTCTCCGGGGCGGTGGCGCTGCTCAAGCAGACCCACCCCACTTGGTCGCCCGCGCAGCTGAGGTCGGCGGTGGTCAACAGCGCCCTGGCCACGGCAACTGAAGGCGGAAAGAGCGCCGCCATTCTGGCCTGTGGGGCCGGCCGCCTCGAGGTGGAGCGGGCCCTCAAGGCGTCGGCCGTGTTCGAACCGGTCGGGCTCAGCTTCGGCGCCAGCCTGCTGAGAGAGCCGGTCAAGGTGGAGCGGGCACTGCGCATCACTAACCTTTCCTCCAACGCAGAGTCCTACGCGATAGAGGTGGTTCCGCAGAGCAACCTGGCAGGGGCCTCGGTCACCATCGAGCCGGCCGCCACCGAGCCGGTATCGCCCGGCGGCTCGGCGACGGTACGGGCCACGTTCCGGGGCCCGTCCGGGGTGGCCGGCAAGGCCAGCACTGATGGCCGCCTGCGCGTTCGCGCCCTCGGCACTGGAGTGGAGTACCTGCTGCCCTACTGGGCCCGAGTGGTGGACGCTAGCGAGTTGTCCTACCTGTTTCGCATTAGGGGCAACGGCCAGACGGCGACCATCTCCTCGGTTCTTCCGCGTCCCCTGGCCGTCCAGGTGATGGACTCCGACTACCTGGGAGTGGCGGGGGTGACCGTGAGATTCGAGATCGTCTACGGCAGCGGCGCGCTTTCCGCCAGCCAGGTGGTGACCGATTTTGCCGGCGTGGCCGCTGTTACCCTCCGGCTTTCCGATCGTCCAGGTGCCGTCCAGGTGAGAGCCAGCGCTTTCGGAACGCTTACCAGGACCTTCACCGCCACCGCCCGGCCGGCGCCGGTGACTTCCGCGGCCGGCGTGGTTCATGCGGCCAGTTTCAGCCGCACGGTGGCTCCGGGCAGCATTATCTCCATTTTCGGCACCGGGCTGGCGGGTGGCACAGCGGCGGCGGGCAGCGTGCCTCTGCCCCGCGAGCTGGCCTCAGCCCAGGTGCTGTTCAGCGGCCAGCCTGCGCCCCTGCTCTACGCTTCGCCGACCCAGATCAACGCGCAGGTCCCCTTTGAGCTGGCCGGCGCCCCCAGCGCGGAACTGCGCGTGTCGGTGCTGGGCGTTCCCAGCCCGGCGGTGGTGGTCCCGCTGGTGGCGGCAGCTCCGGGAGTGTTCACCGTTTCGAGCGACGGCCGCGGGGCGGCAGTCGCCCTGCACGCCGACTTCAGTTCGGTGACGGCGGCCAGCCCCGCCCGTCCGGGCGAAATCGTTGCCCTGTTTGCCACCGGGTTGGGAGCGGTGACACCGGCGGTGCCCAGCGGTACGGCTGCGCCTTCCTCGCCGCCGGCCACTACCACCGCGGTGCCGGCCGTACAGCTTGGTTCAGCCGCGGCCCGTGTCCGGTTCTCTGGTTTGGCGCCCGGCTTTGTGGGACTGTATCAGGTCAACTTCGAAGTGCCAACGGGAGTTGCCGGCGATGCAGTGCCTTTAATCCTTGCGCTGGGCGGCAACACCAGCAACACCGTGTCCCTGGCAGTCCGCTAGGGTTGGTTCCCGGAGTCAGCCGGGCAGACGGAGGGCCCGGAGCACCGGGAGTCGGCGCCAGCCGTTACCATTCTGGCCACCCTGCTCGACTCTTTTGGCCTCCCTTGGCCGACCTTGCTTGCTATCATGGGCGGAAGCCTTGCCCTGAGGGTGTCCCCGTCGCTTGATGCGAGGCGCGCATGTCGGTCTATTCAGGCTGGGCCCGTCAGCCGGACGGAAGGAGGAGGGCCCTCCTCGGCCCCGAGGCGGAAACCATGCGCCGTTGGCTGGCCTTCCTGCGGATCGCCGTCGGGGCCGTGTACCTGTATGCCTTTGTCAGCAGCGTGACCGGTGACTTCCTTGCCACTTTCAGTTCCCGCTTGAAAGTCTATGCGGACGCGAACTCCCTCCTGATCATCAGCCGGTTGCTGTCCAACTACGTCGTCCCCCACGCCCAGTTTCTTGGATGGGTGGTGCTGGCGTCGGAGCTGATCCTGGGCGCGCTGCTGCTGGTGGGACTGGGCACCCGGGTAGTCGCCGTGGTCGCCATCCTCATGCAGTTGCTTTACCTGCTCGCAGCGCTGGGTACCAGCACGCTGGCAACGGTCACCGGCGGCTTGTTCATCGCCGCCCTGCTGGTGATTTTCGGCACGGATGGCGGCTGGCGCTGGTCGCTCGACGAAATGATTATGAACCGCCGCTAGGGCTCATGTCCCGCCGGGCTTGGTGCCGTCCAGGCAAGCCGGCTCCCAGAACCAGGGTCCCCAGCGAGCGCTCCGCATTCTGCATTCGACTATAATCGAGGATCATGGTGGAACCGGCCACGCCGCTGATGCGGCAGTACACCGCCATCAAGCAGCAGCACCCCAACGCCCTGCTGTTTTTCCGCCTGGGCGACTTCTACGAGCTGTTTTTTGAGGACGCGGTGGTGGCCGCGCGGGAACTGCAAATCACGCTCACCTCGCGCAACAAAGAGAAGGGCACGCAGGTGCCCATGTGCGGCGTTCCCTACCACGCCGCCCAGAGTTACATCAACCGCCTCATCCAGAAGGGCTACCGGGTGGCCATCTGCGATCAGATGGAAGATCCGCGGTTCGCCAAGAAGCTGGTGAAGCGGGAAGTCACCCGGGTGGTGACGCCGGGCACCTCGCTGGACGCGGTCGCCGGAGGCGAGCACAGCTACCTGGTGGCGGTGCGGCAGGCCGGTGACCGCATCGGGCTGGCCTATGCCGACCTCTCCACCGGGGAGTTTCGCGCTACCGAGTTCGAGGGCCCGGAACGGGAGGCAGCCTGCGTCGAGGAGATCGCGCTGCTGCGCCCGCGCGAACTGCTCTGGCCAGCATCCGTCCCCATGTTCCCGGCCCTGGCCGGCCTGCCCGCAAGCTGGAACGGCGGCGGGCTCACCCGGACCGAAATCGAAGAGGGCGTTCACGCCCGACTACGGCCGGCGGCTGCTGGCGGAGCACTTCGGCGTTCTGACGCTGGACGGGTTCGGGCTGGCCGGGCGCCACGCCGCGGTCTCGGCGGCTGGCGCCGTCCTGCACTACCTGCGGGAAACACAGCGGGGCGGGTTGAGCCACCTGGACGGTATCAGCTTCTATCAACAGCAGCAGTGGATGGTGCTGGACTCGGTTACGGTGCGCAACCTGGAGCTGGTAGAGCCGCTGTTCGCCGGCGAAAAAGACGCGACGCTGCTGGCCACGATCGACCGCACCCGCACAGCGATGGGGGCGCGGCTGCTCAAGACCTGGCTGCTACGCCCGTCGCTGGACCGCGCCGAGATCGAGGCGCGGCTGGACGCGGTCGAGGAGCTGAAGCGCGACACCATCGCCCGCGGTGAGCTGGAGCGGGCGCTGGCCCGCGTACAGGACCTGGAGCGGCTTCTGAGCAGGATCACGCTGGGCACGGCCTCGCCGCGCGACCTGCTGGGGCTGGCCGCCTCCCTGGAGCCGCTGCCCGCCATCCGTGTCGTGCTGGGACGCCTTGCCGCGGCGCGCCTCGCCTCCTTGCGGGAAGGCGCGGACGAGCTTCGGGATGTGGCCGAACGGATCGTCCGGGCCATTGACCCGGAAAGCCCCGCCAACCCCGCCGACGGCGGTGTCATCCGCCGCGGCTACCATCCGGAACTCGACGAGCTGCGCCACCTGAGCGCCAACAGCAAGTCCCATATCGCCCAGATCGAGACGCGCGAGCGGGCGCGCACCGGCATCGCCTCGCTCAAGGTCCGCTTCAACAACATTTTTGGGTACTACATCGAGGTGTCCAAGCCCAACCTGCAACTGGTGCCGGGCAACTACGAGCGCAAGCAGACGCTGGTGAACGCCGAGCGCTTCACCACGGCCGAGCTGAAGGACTACGAGCGCCGGGTGCTGGAGGCGGAGGAGCGGATCTTGGAGCTGGAGCGTGCGCTGTTTGCCCAGGTGCGGGCCGACGTGGCCGGGCAGGGAGCGCGCATCCGCCGCACGGCGGCCGCGTTGGCCGAACTGGACGTTCTCCGTAACCTGGCCGCGCTGGCCGCCGATCACCGCTACACTCGCCCCAGCTTCACCGCCGGCGGCGAGATGCAGGTGATCGGCGGGCGCCACCCGGTGATCGAGCGGCTGGCCGAGCGCGACCGCGCCGAGCGCTTCGTCCCCAACGACCTCTACTTGAACGATTCCAGCGACCTGATCCTGATTCTGACCGGTCCCAACATGGGCGGCAAGTCCACCTACCTCCGCCAGGCCGCCCTGATCTCGATCCTGGGGCAGATGGGCGGGTTCGTCCCGGCCGGCACCGTCCGGTTGCCCCTGGTGGACCGCATCTTCACCCGCATCGGGGCCAGCGACAACTTGGCCCGGGGCCGCTCCACCTTCCTGGTGGAGATGACCGAGGCCGCCGCCATCCTGCACACCGCCACGCCGCGCAGCCTGATCCTGCTGGACGAAATCGGCCGCGGCACCGCCACTTTCGACGGACTGGCCATCGCCTGGGCCGCGGTCGAGCACATCCACGCGCGCACCCGCGCCAAGACCTTGTTTGCCACCCACTATCACGAACTGACCGAGCTGGCCGACCACCTGCCCGGTGTCAAGAACTATCACGTCTCGGTGAAAGAAGCCGAAGACGGCATCGTGTTTCTGCTGTCTC
>CAYVGN010000005.1:0-20644 GCA_964451215.1 uncultured Acidobacteriota bacterium | reverse complement strand
TGGGTTTCGGGCAGGTGCGGCAAGTCTTGCTGGATGAGACGATGCGGGCCGACTTCGTCCTGCTGCTCCTGGGCAGGCTTCCCCAGGCGAAGGCGGACGTGGCGGTCGGGCTCCTTGGTTGGATGCGCATGCAGAAGGACCCGGCGGAGATCGACCTGATCCAGCGCAACGCAGACCTGGCCGACCGCGCCGTGGAGGCTGCGTTCAGGGCGCTCCGGGCCGGCGTGACGGAGCAGGCGGTTGCCGATGCCGTCACCGCGTCCTTTACGCAAGACGGCGTGGAGGGCGTGGACTTCACCATCGTTGGGTCAGGCCCCAACGGCGCCTTCCCGCACCATATGGCCAGTGACCGGGTGGTCCAGCCGGGCGATGCGGTGGTGATCGACATCGGCGCGCGCCGCTGGGGCTACCACAGCGACATCACCCGCATGGCCTTCGTCGGGGAGCCGTCCGCCGAGTATCTGAAGGTGCACGGGATCGTGGAGGAGGCCGTGAGGGCGGCCCTGGGCGCGGTGAAGCCCGGCGTTGCCGCCTCTTCGGTGGATGAAGCGGCTCGGGCCGTGATCACAGACGCCGGCTATGGTGAATTCTTCACCCACCGGACAGGGCATGGCCTTGGACTGGACGGCCACGAGCCGCCCTACCTGACCGCGACGAATGAGCTGCGGCTGGAGGAGGGGATGGTCTTCTCCATTGAGCCGGGGATCTATCTGCCCGGCAAATTCGGCGTGCGCCTGGAGGAGATCGTGACCGTGACAGAGGCGGGCGCGCGCGTGTTCAGCCGGCTGCCGCGGGATCTGTTCGTCGTGCGGTAGGGAGGACGGTCCAAGGGGCACGTAAGGGACTTCACGCAACGTTGAGAGGGTCACCCGGTTCGGGCTACTCGCAGGCGCTTCGACTGCCGCAGGGAGAGGCCCAAGAGCCCCGCGGCTTCCCGCACGGTGCAGATCCCTTCCTGGACTTTGCTCAGGATCAGGAGCCTCCAGTTCTCGTCTCTGGTCAAGGTGATCTTGTTCCTCTCCATGAGGTGACAAAATCACAGAACGATTACCGGTGACAATACCACAGGACGATAGCAGAGAGCTGCCATGCCGAGACGTCAGGGCCCTACCCTCTACACGCTCTCCCCGCTCCACTTCACCGCCACCCACACATCTGCCAGCGCCCGGTTCCCGAAGCAGAGCGTCAAGGCCCCGTCCGGCGTGGCCGGCACGCCACCCGTCAGCGGTCCGCCCAGCACCTGGCCCCAGCGCTTGGCCAGGGTGCCGATCTTGGTGTTCATGCCATCGAAGAGGTCCAGCGACGCGGGGACGGCCTTCTCTCTGCTCTGGGCCAGGATCTCGACCCGCTCCACATTCTTTAACCGATCCTGGCTCCAGAAGGGGTAGTGCTCCCGGAGCAGCGTCAGCGCCAGCGGGTAGTGCCCGTTGGCGTCCGCCACCTCGCTCTGGAACTTCGCCCACTCGGTCGGGAACTCGTGGCGGGTGGAGAAGAGCCGTACGGAACCGGCTGCCGAGGCGGTCTTGATCAGGTCCTTCAGATTATCCGTCGCACCCTTGCGCAGCAGGTCGCCGCCCTGGCGTGCGGTGTAGCGGATGTGCAGGATCACGTCGCTGATGGTGTCGTAGTCGAACTGGCGCGGATCCTTGTTGCCGGGGTTGGCAGGCAGTTCCAGCTGCCATTCGCTGATGACGCCGGAGTGCTCGAACGGCAGGTACCGCTCGTCGCGCAGGTTGGTCTCGAAGAGCCCGCTATCCATATTGGCGGAGCTGGTGACGATGGACTGGAGGCTGCCGAAGTAGTCGCTGAAGCGGTCATCCCCGGTGACGTCCCGGGCATAGACCCCGTCACTCAGGACCGGTGTTGTACGGATGCTGCTCTTCAGCAGGGTCAGAGTGCAGTTGACGCCGGCGTTGGGCCCGGTCACGGAGGGGATGCTGACCGCCACCGTCTTGATCCGCCGGAAGTAGTGGCCGGGGCCGTCCATGTCGAAGAGCGACTCGGGCAGCGTGACCGTGCACCGGCCGGTGGCCCGCAGCTGGACCAGCGCCAGCGGGTCCACCTGGAGCAGGCTGACATGCTTGGTCAGCTCGTACTCGCGCTGGTTTAGCTCGTGATAGGCGATCTCCATGCGCTTGACGTCCAGGTAGAGCTTCTCGCCGGCCAGCAGCCCCTCCTTGCCGGCCAGGTAGCCGAACTGGAGGTAGCCGAGGTCCGGATTGCCCAGCTCGTGCTGCAGGGCGCGCTCTGCCTTGCGGGCCACGTCGAAGGCAAACTGGAAGCACTGGGAGTAAAGCCCCTTCACCTCGCGCTTCATCCAGGTGTAGAGCGCCTTGTTGGTCTTCTTGCCGGTCTTCTCGGCGCCCTCCTCGTTCAGGAAGCGTTCGATCTCCTCGGCGTTCTTCATCTGCTGGCGGTGGTTCTTCAGCTCCTGCTCGGCGATCGCCACTCGGATCTGGGCGGCCCGCAGCTGCTTGAAGATCTGGTTAATATCGCCGGCGGCCAGGTTGCTCTGGAAGGCCCACTCCATCCCGCGGCGGGCAAAGCCGTCAATGCGGGCGGCCCGCCGACCCTCGAAGTTCAGGCGGTCGGCGATGGCGCGGGCCGTGCCGGCGCCGGCCGTAATGCCCGAGGCGACATTCTGGCCGCCAAAGGAGGTGGCGCCGCCCATGCCCCAGGGCTCCGCACTCACCTCAAACTGCGGAACGATACTCGCAATCGAACTGGCCACGCTCAGCATGCCTGCGATATCGCTGGCGATCTGAGCCCCTTCGAGCGCGATGGTCTCCAACACTTCGTACGAGCTGAGCAGTTTCCCGCCAGCCAGATCCTGTGCGGCCTGCGCGAGGGCATCCGTGGCAATGTTCGGGGTGATCTCCCGCAGCGCCAGTTCGGGCTCCGCTGCGCTGAAATTCTGCTTCGCCAGGCTGTCCCGGTCGACCTCGCCCAGCGCCTGAACGGCCTGCTGGATGGCCTGGTTGATATCCTCGGGCTTCCTGCCAAGCTGCTTCTCGTAGTGGGTGTAGCGCTGCACGGCCAGCGCCAGCGACTTCTGCAAGCCTTCCTGCGCCTTGATGGCCTCCTGCAGATGCATGTACCGCACTTGTTCGGTCATCCCTAGGATGACCCGCTCGTGCTTGGCCCGCAGAATCCCCAGCGCCTCGCCGTCCTCCTTCTCCATGGCCGTGAGAAGGCTGGTGCCCAGGGCCTTGACCTCCTGGACGATCTCGCCGGCCTTCTGCACCAGGAAGCCGAAGCGCACCAGCGGCAGCGGCTGGTTCAGCCCATTGACGATCGCCGCCACGTCGAGACCGGCGGCAGCGGCCTGCGCCAGCAGGGCCGGGTCGATGGGGGGCGCAAAGAGCGCAAGCTGGCGGAAGACGCCCTGGAAGTTCAGGCTGTTGCGGATCTTGAAGAGCCGGTCGGCCACCGTATCCCAGTAGCCGAGCAGCCGGTCGTTGCGGGGCACGCAGAAATAGAGCGCCTGGCCGAGGCTCCTGAGCGTCCGCATCCGGTCGCCGCCGCCGGCGGCGCCGGGGTCCGGCATCAGGTCGAACGGCAGGTCCGGCTCCATGTCGCGCAGGGCGGTGCCGAACGCTTTGAGGTCCTGCCGCAGGTTGGAGTAGGTCTGGGGGCGGACCGTTCCCTTTTGCGGCACCGCCTGCGGGCGCGGGCCGAGGATGTTGGCGGCCAACACATAGAGCATCAGCGCCTCATCAATGGCCTCACCGGTGTCCTGCCGGAACAGCGAGTCGCCCCAGGCGATCAGGTTGTCCAGGTAGGCCATCACAGTTTTGTACATATAGGCCTGCTGCCGGTAGCGGGCGATCACATGCGGCCGGAACGGGTTCCGCTCCCATTCGTGAATGCTGTTGATCGTATCCAGCCGCAGGGTATCGTCCGCGCCGGTCACGAGGTTGGTCAGAATCTCCCCGATCTTGCGGACGTCGGTGGACTGGAAGGGCCGCACTTTCCAGAAGCGCTCGGGCGTGGGACCCTCGCTGTCATCCGTGGGATCGAACAGGTAGTGGAACCAGCGCTGGGCATCGGCAAACTGCTGGTTCTTGCTCAGGTGGATGGCGAGCATCATCGGCACGTGGAAGAACAGCTCCCAGTTATAGACCGCGTAGGCGCCGCTGGAGGTGAAATCCAGGTCTTTGACCGGATAGGGCCGCTTCACCAACGCCGCATTCGGCTTGTACCGTCCAGCGAAAAAGTCGGCGTACAGCGTCGGGAGGGGCCGGCTTTTCAGCAACTTCATCTGGGTGCCGTTCGGAATTGTGAGCGCCGATCCGTCGGGAAGCAGCACGGCGGTCCCGGCGGGAATGCTGGCTGGCGTGCCGTCGTGAAGCTTGATGTCTGTATTCGCTTTCAGTGTGACCTTGGTGTTGCCGGAGAGGCTCGCATCGCTGTTCTGTATCAGGGTCAGCACAGCGCCGTCGGGCGGTGTCTTGGTCATGCCGTTCACCAGCGTGGCTGTCATGCCGTCAGACGCCTTGACCTGTACGAGGGTGGCACCAGCGGCTTTGACCTCCATGTCGGCTGCCAGCTCCAGCGGGGATCCGCCGGCCGTTCCCATGACCTTGGCCAGCATGGCGATCCGGGTACCTCCGGGGATCGTCACGTTCGTGTCGGCCACGGTCGCCAGCTCAAGGCTGCCCGGCAGCGAGGCGCCATCGAGGGCATAATCGGTATCCGCCGCCTGCAGGCCGGCGGTGCTCTTGCGGATCAGCAGCTGCACCAGTTGCTGGACATAGGGATGCTGGTGGAGGTAAAACCGGTAACTGAGATCACGCTCCATTACGGTGAAGTGCTTGGTCTCCGTCTTCGCGCCCACCCGGCCGTAATGATAGGGCATTTCGGTATCCAGCCTACCGTGGAAGGTCCCGACTGCCACGATTCAATCACATCCTCTCGTTAGCCCATGAGTCCGGCGCCAACACCGGCCTGGTTGATCTGGTTGAAATTCTGGGCCAGCGACTTGTTGAGCCCGGCGGCGCCCACCACATTCAGGGCGCCGGAGACCTGCTTCAGGCCGGCCTGCGCCAGAGTGCCGCCGCCTGTCAGAAGAACGGCGGTGCCCGTAGCGAGATCGCTGCCGCCATGGATGTTCACCGGTTGGGCGCCCTCCGCCCGGGGGGAGGTGGTATCGGCCGTCCGGATCTCCACACTCGCCTGTCCGGTCGAGCCGACCAGGACGCCGTTAAAGAGCAGCCCCGTCGCCGGGTTGGCCAGCCAGTCCCATTGCGACTGCAGTTGGACCAGCGATCCGGGGTCGACGACGTTCTGCATCGGGTCGCCCTTCTCGCGCCAGGGATCGCCCTTGTCGATGAAGATGGGGACCTGCGGGACCAGCACAAAGTCATCCCACCAGTCCTTGATCCCCCAGTCCGGCTCGGGTTCCGCCGGGCGCGTCACCCATTCCTGCCACTCCTCCACGGTCCGCTCCACCAGGCTGGGCTCAACGTAGAACGTGTAGGCATTGTCCTGGTAGAAGACCGGTCTGATCAGGGAGGCGATTTCGGCCGCTGCGCCCGTGCCGGCGGTGATGTTGTTGTTGCACGGCAGCAGGGTGAACGCTACGTCCTGCTTATCAACGGGGGGCGTCTGCAGGATGGCGGGCGTCTGGACGTCCGGCGTTGTGCCGGGCTCGGTGCTGATCCGCTGCGTGAACTTCACGGTGAGTCCGCCTTTTCCCCCATAGCGGGTGGGACGGCCGGCTGCTGCTGCGCTGTACGGGTTGTCGGGCAGGGCGCCGGCACTGCCGCCCGCGAGGTAGTCCGTGGCTTCCGGCTCGGCGTTGCGGCCCGCCAGGTAGAACGCCTGGTTGATCTCCCCGCCCAGGTGGATGAAAACCCCGCGCTCCTCGCCGTTTTCATAGGCTTTGGAGACGTGGACGAAGACCGCGCCGGGCTTGAACGTCCGCGACACGCTCTGAGACACCACCGCAGCGAATCCGCCGGACTCCCGGGTGCTCCACTTGCCGCCCAGGTACTCGCTCCAGTAGAGCTGCACCTCCACGGTCTTCTTGGCGACCACGCCCTTCAGGTCGCTGAATGTCACGCCGGCCGGCGTCTTGCTCTGGTCCGCCGCCAGGTCGTCCAGCGGCTGGTCCTGCGGCTTCTCCAGGAAGGTCAGCCAGAAGAGATAGAGCCGGTCGCGCCAGACCACCGGCGCCAGGTGATCGCCTTCAATCTCGGCGCTCACCGGCTCCCATGGCGTCCACATCTGGTTGGCGCAACGGCGGTAGAAGTACTTGTGCGGCTGGCTGTAAGTGCGGCCGATGACGTGCAGGACGCGCTGGGTGGCGGTGGCGTCCGTCTTCTCTTCCACGTGCATGGCCACGATGTCCAGCCGGGCCAGTTCATCCAGCTTCTTCAGGTAGTTGAGGAAGGCGTCCTCGACCATGTCGCCCGAGACATCGCCCTGCAGCAGCGTCCCTTCCAGTTCGCTGAACAGATGCGTCTTGTCGTCGCGGAACTCCGGCTCCAGCCAGTTCTCCGGGAAGAGGAAGATCTTGCGGTTCGCCTCCCAGACCCGGTAGCGCTTCATCCACTCCCACTGCTTGGCGGTGATGACGGAGGGATGCACCTTTGGCTCCATGTTGAGCAGGCAGCGCTGGATGAAGAGCTGGACCGACCCGATCGCCAGGCGGATGCGCGAGGTCTGCACCACTGGCTCCATGCCGGGGTCGATCAGGAAGTACTCGTAGAGCTGCTCCATCCGGGCGAAGCCCTGCTGCTGCATCACATAGGCCACCAGGGCGTCGCGCTGGCGCCGGCGCAGCTTGTCGAAGATCGGCTGGGCCACGCCCTGCCATGCCTCCGCCTCGAAGCGGGCCTTAACGACCTCCGTCACGTCGCGGGCGATCCCAAAGCGCTGCTCGGGGGTGGCGCCGGCGCTCATGATCCCCGTCCATGCCAGCAGCGACGCCACCTGCACGCCGAACCGCTCGACCACCTGCAGCCCGTCCCAGAGCTGCTGGAGCGGCCGCTCGCTGTCGAAGACGGGGGCGGTGAAGAGCGCCTCGGCCACGTCTTTGACCGTCTGCTCATCCCGGCGGGTCAGTGCGGCCATGAGCGGGTAGACCCGGGCCAGATCGCCCGTCTGGTTGGCCTCAAAGATGTTGATCAGGTCATCGCCACCGGCGGCCAGGTCGCCCTTCAGCCGGGCATACCCCGCCAGCCGCTGGAACGCCCCGAAGAGCGCCTGGGCGCCCGCATCGGTGTCGTCGCCGGCTGCCGCCGGCAGTTGGGACAGGTTCACGCCGCCAAAGGCAGCGTGGGTGAGAATGTAGCGGGTCTCGCGTTCGTTGAAACCGAGGCTCTGCAGGAGCCGGATCGCCTTGCCCAGCAGCGCCAGCGCCCGCTGCGCCGCCGCCATCGCCGCCTGCGGGTAGAGCGGCAGCGCATCCAGCCCGCCCTTCGGCAGCGTCTCGCCCTGCACCAGCAGGCGCGCCTCCCCGCCGTTCAGCTTGCGCAGCGTCAGCGTGAAGTGGTAGAGGATCCCAGGTTTCAGCTCCACGTACTCGCTTGCCTTATTGCCGAGCACGGCCCCGTCAGCCGGGGCCGCCCCGCTGAAGACCGGAGACGGCAGGTGCTCAAAGGAGAGTTCACCCTCGGCCGCCTGCTTATCCAGCGTGAGGTAGAAGCGGTAGGCCCCGGGCGCCGGCACCTCCAGGTACCCGTCCAGGCAGGCGCTCCCGGCGCCGGCCGGCCTCAGCGGCTTGCCGTCCTGATCCCGCAGGCCGGTGTCGGCGGCGGTCAGCCTGATCGATGCCAGCGGCGCGCCTGTGCCATCGGCAGCGGCGTAGAAGGTCGCCGTCAGGCCGCCATCGACCGTCCCGGCAAGGGCCGCCGCCAGCGGGCCGGAGGCGGCCAGCAGACGCTCATCCGTGACCAGGCTCTCCACCAGCGCCGGGTCGGCCCCGGTATGGGCGGTCATCGTCTGGACGATGAACTGCCGGATCAGCCGCTCCTGCAGGAACGGCAGGAAGGCGCTCACCAGTCTCGCCCGCCGCGCCCGGGCCCTGTCCTGCGGGGTTTCGCCGGCGGCCAGGGCCGGATGCAGGTCGAACAGCAGCGCGAAGTCCGTTGCCGCCAGGAAGCCGGTGGCGGGTTGGGCGCCGGTCTGCTTCAGCAGGTGCCTCTCAAAGAACTGCTGCGCCTGGTCCTGCACGTCGTTGAGCAAGGCCGTGAGGTTGGCCAGTATCGTGGCCGAAACGGGCTTGGGCAGTTGCCCCTGCAGCTTCGTCTTCACGGCGCTGAACAGCACGCCGCGGAAGACGAGCGTCTGCTCCAGGCGCGGTTCGTTGTAGTGCACAGCGCGGATGGCCGGCTGGTCGGCCGCCTCTGGGGCGGCAAACCAGGACAGGTCCAACTGGTCCGTGGCCGCCACCCCGGTGTTGGTGGCGGTGAACTCAACGGATCCGTTGAGCATGGCCAGGAGGCGCGTGGCCACATCGGGCGGCAGCGCCAGGCCAAGCTTCTGCCGCAGCGCCTCGTCGCTCATCGCCCCGGGATCGGACGGCACGGCCTGCTCCGCCCGGATGGCGCGCACGCCCTCAGCCAGCGTCTTCAGCAGGGCAAGCGCTGCCTCAGGGGAGGGGCGGTAGGGGCCGGTCGGGTCAAAGCGGTGCCGCAGCAGGTACTTCAGGTCTTCGATCTTCAGCCCGCTCTCCTTGACCGCGGCGGCCGCCGCCACGAAGGGCAGCGTCTGGGTGAACGGCGAGTCCTCGTCGAACTTCGCCAGCGGGTCGGCAGCGAGCGGCTTGAACGGATCCTTGCCCGTGAGCCCTTTCAGGTCGATCAGGCCGCGCACCGACAGCTTCAGGCCCTTCGCCAGCAGCCCGTAGCGATAGAGCAGCGAGACGTTGGCCACCGTCAGCTCGGCGTCTTCCAGCTTCTGACCGGCATCCGCCAGGATGCGGCTGATCTCGTCAGCCGTGAGACTCAGCGCTCCCTGCAGAGCAGGCAGATGATCCTTGATAGGGGGCTTCGCGGCCAGATACCGCCCCAGCGGATCGTCGAAGATCGGGTCGCTCTTCAGCAGGCTGCGGTTCAGGAAGAGCTGCGTATAGAGGGGCCGCTTGCCGGTGGTGGGCAGGTCGGACCACAGAGTGAGCAGCTTAAGCCGGCTCTGCTTGCCGAGGCTCAGCTTCTCTTCCAGCGCCTTCAGGTGAGCCATGTAGACCAGTGCGGATTGCAGCGGCTTGTTGTGCAGGTGCGCCGCATCGAAGGGCGCGTTCTTGGGCAGGAAGGCCTGCAGTGCCCGGTCGGTCTCCTCAATGCTCCAGCCCAGCTTGCGCCAGAGCCGTACGAAGAGGTTGATCCGCAGGAAGGCGATCGGGTCGGCCGCCCCTCCATCGGCGTATTGGAGCGTGGTCAGGTCGAAATCGCCGCCGGCGTCCGGGTCGGCCAGCACCAGCACCCCGGCATAGGGAATGGCCGCCAGTGCGTTCTCAATCTGCGCGGCGCTCACCTGGAACGCATCCGCCAGTCCCTGCACCCGCTGCGCCGTGGCCTCGGCCTCCAGGCGCTGCTGCTGCTCCTCCGGGGAGAGCGTCGCCGGGTCCTGTGCAATCAGCCCTTTGTGCTCCTTGTAGAATAGGGCGTCGCCAACGCTGATGCCGAGCTTGTAGAGCACTCCCAGCTTCTGCAGCTCCGGGTTGACGAAGCCGGTCTGGACAATCGCCAGCATCTCCTTGTAGGTCACGCCCAGACACCTGGAAAGCGCTTTGGCCGACTTCAGCATCGCCGGGACGTCGCAGAGCAGCCGGTCACCCGCCATCGGGGGCGTCTGCCACACGCCCGTGAAGGTAATCCTCGTCCGGCCCGCCCCGCCGGATCCGGCGGCGCCGACCGCCGACACGACCTTCGCCTCGGCCTGCAGAGCGTTGGCCGAGACGTCGAAGTAGGTGCAGGCCATCCCCTCGCGGAACTGCTTCGCATCGGCATCCGTCAGGGTCAGGGTGGCGTTCCCGGCGTTGGTCGGGCTCTGAATGGCCGACTCCACCGTTGGGTAGCCGTACAGTTCAAACCACTTGTGGCCGTCAAGCGGGTGCGCCTCGGTGAAGAGGGCCGCCTCCGCCGGCGACAGCCCCAGCGATTCCATGCAGATGCCGTCGTCCAGGGGCTGGCCCGGCGCAACCGGACGGAAGACCTCCAGCAGGCGGGCCAGCGGTGTCTCGAAGTAGTCGCAGAACTGGCGCACCACCTCCAGCGAGCGGTCGAAGGGCAGGCCCATTGGATAGCGGGTCTGCCGCAGCTTGTCGTAGGCCTCCCGGATCACGTTCTGCGGCTCTGCCAGCAGTTCCGGCGTGGTCGCCTCGCCGGTGTCGCAGGCGGCTCTATCGGTGAGTTGGCCGTTGGCCACGTAGTACTCCAGGATCTCGTTGACGACATCGATGTAGGGCAGCGCCGTCTTGGTGTTCTCGCAGGTGAGCGGAATGTAAGGCAGGTCCGGCCGGCGCTCCAGGAGGGCGTCGTAGGGCTTCTTGTACTTGGCGGTATAGGACTGACCGTTGTGCTTTGCTTTCCACTGATTGAGGAAGTTGGTCCACGCCGTCTCTTCTGGGTCAATGAACTGCAGCAGGTCGACCAGGTAGGCGGCCGGGCTGAGCACCGACCGGCAGTGCTCGCAGTCGCAGAAGTCCGTCGAGCCGAAGAGCGACTCCATGGTCGGGAACTGCTTGATCAGTTCGTTCCGGAGGCTCTCGCGGACTTCGGCCGGCGCCGCGACCACCTGGACCGGCGTATTGCCGGCCACATTCTTGAAGGTGGTGAAGATGTTGAAGGTGACGCTGTTGACCTGTTGCGCCTTGCGGTAGATCAGCTCGGGTTCCCCGGACGGCGGCGCGCAGCCGTACATGTCCATATACTTGGTGCGGTACGCGTCCCGGAAGAGCTCCTCCGTATGCCCCGTCACATCGTAGGCGGAGTGCAGGCCCAGGCTGAGGAGCACCGGCATCGCTTCGTCAGTGGGGGTGATCTGGTAGACACGCTGCAGCCGCCTGATCTGATCCGTGGCGGCCTGGGCTTCCGCCTCCGGTATGCCGGCCGTGACGCCCCCATGCGTACGGAAGAAGCTGGTCACCGGTGTGCGGCCCAGCCGGAAGCCCTGGCGGGCGGCGCTCTTCAGCAGCGTCGCCGTGGCCTCGCGGGCCGGACCCAGGTTGAACCGGTTCTGCGCCTGGTCCTGGTCGATCAGGCGCGCCACCACGTGCGTGGGATAGCTCAGACGGATCTTGCGGGCCATGTCTTCTGCATAGGCGTCCAGCCGGTCTTCGACCTTCGCGCCGGTGTAGGCGACGGGGATCATGGCGGTCAGCATCTTGTCGTCGCTGCCGACCAGCTCCTTGACCTCGGCCTTCCACCGCTCGGCCCGGTAGAAATCATGCTCCACCAACTGCGCCGGGTCGGTTAGCTCCCGCTGCATCAGCCGGGTGGTCATCGGCGCGCTGTTGCCGGCCAGAAAGGCCAGCTTTCCCTGCAGCTGCAGCTTGCTGACGGCCGCCTCGCTCAGCCCGGCCTGGCGGGCGCTCTCCCAGAGCTGGTCAGCGTCGCCGCGGTGGCTCAGGCAGAGCGGTGCAAAGACGGCCTGCGACTCGCTGCTCAGCCCGGAGGCCTGGAGCAGTTCGCCATAGGTCGACTGGGACCCGGGCGCCGGCATGGCCAGGCGCGCCCTGGTGGCAAAGCTGGTGAACTGCTGCTGGAACTGATTGAGCTGGGTATCCGTCAGCTGTACGATGCCGGCCTTCCGGGCGGTCTTGAGCGCCTGGACGGCCACATCCGGCGCCACCCGCGCCAGCATCAGCTTGTCGGATGGCAGACCGGCGCGCAGCAGCCCGTAGGCGGCCTCCGGAGCGAACTTCACATCCGGGTCGGCGCTCAGCCGCGCCGCCATGGCAGCCAGCGCAACCAGGCGGGCATCCCAGCCGGTGCTCCGGTTCAGCAGGGTCAGGTCGTGTCGCTCGCCGTCCTCCCTGGCGCCGGCCAGGTTCGCCATGTCGCCCACCTGCGGCTGCAGATCGGCCGCCAGCGCCCGGTATTCGGCTGCATGCGGGGCGTCGGGCGCCACCAGGTTGAGCCGCAGATAGGCAGGCGCCCCGAAAACCGGCTTGGCCAGGGCCAGCTCCTTCCGGGCGTTGGCCGGATCCTGAATCCGCGCCTCCAGGTTGGCCGCGGCCGGCCCGGGATCATAGGCCAGGGCGTACCGCCCCTGCCCGTCGGTGGCGGTCTTGCCCAGAAGCCGGGCGTTCCCGCCGAAACCAAGCTGGTAGAGGGAGAGGGCAAGCCCCTCAGCCGGCCGGCCGTTGGGGCGCAGAATCGTGCCGGCGACTACGCACGGCTTCTCAATGCGCAGCACAATCGGTTCGCGCTGCTGCCGGAAGTTGCGGATCACGCCTCTGTTGTTCGGGATGCCCGGCAGCGCGTAGTCGAGGTCCGTGTTCTCACGGCTGACCCGGAAATAGAGGTCCGGTCCCCGCTCGCTCGGGTGCTCGGTGAAGTCGGAGGTCTTGAAGCGGAAGACGGCCATGCCCGCGGCGTCCGTGGTGGCGGGCTCGGCGAGCGGGTCGGGCGGCGAGAGCGGGTCCTGATCAAAGAGCTCCAGGCGCAGCCCGGCAATGGGCAGCTCCCGGGCGTCGATCACGCGGCAGTGAACCGCATAGCGGCTGTCCGGTTCCAGGGGCAAATTGATCCCGGTCATGGTCTATCCCTCCATTGTGTGCGGCTGATCAGAACCAGCTCTTCACTTTCGCTCCCGCAGCCCAGACAATGGCTCCCGGGATGGCCACCACCGAAGCGACACCGCCGGTGACAAAGGCGGCAGTATCGTTCATGCCCGACCCCTTCAGCTTCTCGTAAACCGCAACGCCTGCGCGTGACGAGTATTCGCTGACGTTGAGGCCCTTCTCAATGCCGGTGCCGATCATGGCGCCGACCGCGAAGGCGCCGACCACATGCGGTGCTGCGGCAACCGCCTGGCCAAGTCCCATCGATCCGACGCTCGTTCCCAGCAGCGCCGTGGTGGGGGTAGCGGCGCCAGCGACCCCAAGCGCTTTCGCTCCCATGGCCCCCAGCGCCACCCCGGACTCCACCACGCCGGCGCCGCTGGCGAGAGCGGCCCCGTAATCCTTTTTGGCAATGTCCTTCTTCAATTCCTTATAGGAGAGGGCACCGCCCACCACCGACAGCCCGACGCCGGCGATCCCTTTCATTACCCCAAGTTCCGCAAAGCCGCGCTCCGCCCCGCTTCTCACCTTCGCCACGGTCTTGACGACGGCTTCGACCTTGGGTGCCGCCTTTTCGACGAACATCTTCTTGACCTTCTCCGGCAGCGCTGCCTCGACGGTGTGGGCAATGTTGTGCCCGGTTCCCTTGACGCCGGCCTGCCCTTTCAACACGCCCAGCCCGGTCGGGTCCAGCGCCTTCTCGGGCGCTTTCGCAACGCCGCCGAAGAAGTGATGGAGCTGCACGTCGGTCAAATCAACACCGGCGGCCTTCATCAGTGCTCCGAATTCCTGCCGCGCCGCGCTATAGATCTTCCGTGCTTCATAAATCGCCGTCCCCTTCTTGCGGTTGGAACCCATGCCAGCCGTCGCCTTGAGGGTTTCGATGTGCTCCTCGAACTTCTTCAGCCCTTCCTTCAGGCCTTTCGTCCCGAACTTTTCCCTCAGTGCCTTTTCCGCCGCCTGTTCCCAGCGCTTGGACCAGCCGGGGAAGTCCCCGATGATGTTGCTGCCGCCGCTGCCGACGATCGGCTCGGGTTTGGGAACGCCGTTTGTCCCGGCGGGATCATGCAGCCGCACCGGGTTGCCGCGGACGTAGGCATACACGTTCGGACCGTCGGCTGTGCCGGCCGGATCGCAGCTGGTCCACCGCCCCAGCCAGGGAGCATAGTACCGCGCCCCGTGGTAGTAGAGCCCGGTCTCCTCATCCCGCTCCTTGCCCGTATACCGGTAACGCTTGGGCGTCTCGGTCTGGCTGCGCACCGCCTGGTACGACGTGCTGCCGTAGGGGGTGTACTCCTCATAGGAGATGATCTGCGCCTGGTCGTCCAATTCCAGGCTGGCCGTACCCAGGTGGTTGGCGAACTGATAACGGATCATCTGATCCGGCGCCGGGTCATCGCCCGCCGTGTCCAGGGTCCGCTGCTCGACCATGGCAACGCGCTGCCTGCCGTCCATGACGTGCAGCGTCTCCCGCTCCAGAGTCGCCTCGTCCGCGCCGTTCCGCCGACGGAAGAGCTCGAAGCCGCCCAGGCAGATGCGCTCCTCGCTGAGGCCGCCCGACTTCTCCCACACCTTGCGCACCCGCTCACCGTGGGCATCGTAAACGTAGTAGGCCGTGCCCCCGCCGCCCAGGTCAGTCCGGCGCAACTGGTCCCGGTGGTCCCACTCCATGTTGGAGTCGGGGTGTGTGCCGCCCAGGTGCGGCATCCGGGTCATGTTGCCGTGGGCATCGTACACGTATGGCTCGGTCGGACTGCTGCCGACCACGGTACTGCTCAGGCGGTTGCTACGCTTGAGGAGCGTGCCGCCGGTGCCGTCCTCGATCAGGCTAGTTTCGCCGTAGGTGTAGCTCCGCTTCCAGCCCGGGTTGGCCGGGTCGCTGCCGCGATGCTGCATCTCCAGAATGTTGCCCACGGCGTCGTAAACATAGTTCTCGATATAGGTCCCCATCGCGTTGCCATCATTGGCGGACCAGGCAATCCCAACCCGGGGAGCGTCGCTGTACGAGTGCGGCACCGGCGCGCCGCCGGCCAGGCTCAGGTGCTCCCGCCCCGTGGCTTCGATCAGCCGGTAGAGGGCGTCGTAGGTGTATCCGGCGTTCGGATCCACACGCTTATTGCGGAAGTAGACGGTCTGCTGGGCATCGTCCCGGATCCGGGTGACGTTGCCTACCGGGTCGTAGGTGTAGTGCAGGTTCTGCACCTGGGCGCCGGGCCAACCGGCCAGGGCCGGCTGCGGGTTATCCCCGGGGAAGAGGACGGCGCTGCGCCTGGTGACGAGTGCGATGAGGCGGAAGGTGAGCGGGTCATACCCATAGTCGGTGCCCGTGCCGTTGCCGTAGTCGATGTGCAGCCGCTGGCCCTTGGCGTCGTAGTCGATGTTGGTCACGAAGGGCGTCCAGACCGGCAGGCCGCCCGCGGCGGCGCCCCGCAGGTTGACATCCACCCGTTCCAGCAGACCGGCTTCGTTGTAGCCAGGGCGGATGACGCTGGGCTGCATCGCGGGGGTATGGGGCGTGGTCAGTCTCACCGGCCGGTTGAGGGCATCGTAGGTGGTGCCGCTCGTGAAGGTTTCGGCCTCCGTCAGCGGGGCCACTGCCGCCTCCAGGGCAGCCGGGTCGAAGCCGGTGGTGCTGTCAGCCGGCAGGGCCGCGTCCACCGCACTCCAATTGACGGCCTGCCGGTACTCCCGGGCGAGGCGGCGTGCAGAACGGACCGGGTTGCCCTTGAAATCGAAGGCTTCGCCCGCCGCCACCCCGGCTTGATCAAAGTGGAGGTAGAGCTTGCCACGCAGGTTCCGTAGCAGCGCTTCCGGATGCTGCTCGCCATAGACCAGCCGCTCTGTGAGCAGTTCCGCGCCGGGTTTGGCGGGATTGGCGCCGATGGCAAAATGGCGCAGGGGGCGGCGGAGGGGGTCATAGGTGGTGCGGAACGTGTGGCCGCGGCTGTCCCAGGCCCGGATCGGTTTGCCCGCCACGTCATTCAGGATCCAGCGAGCCCCCGTCTCCATGCCGGTCTCATGAATGCGGTTGCCGAGCATGTCGTAGTCGCAGCGCGTGACGATACGCCCGAGCTTGTCGCCCTTCTGCTCGCTGGCATCGCGCACGGCGCGCTGGTTGCCCTCGATATCCAGTTCCACGCGGCTGGCCATCATGATGGGCGTGCCATCCGGCTGGAAGCCGCTCTGCGCCAGCGTCAGGAAGGCGCGGCCCAGCGTGTCAAAGTAGACCGCCGTAGGCGTATTGGTGTGGGCGGCGGCCTTCACGGCGGCGTCCTGCTCCTCTGTCCCCAAGTCGCCGTCCTTGCGCTCCGTGTGCCAGCTCTTCCATGAGGCCGAGAGGGCGGCGGGCATCTCTGCGAAATAGCGGGCGACATATCCGCCAATGTCCGGGTCGGTGCGCGGGTCGCCGGTGGGCGCGTGCGGGTCGCCGGGCGTCTTGCTCTGCGTGGCAATGGTGTCGTTGGCGTCAAAAGTCAGCTGCCGCCACGGATCGAAGACGACCTTCTCATAGGAGTGGTTGGGATGCAGTGTGGCAATTACGCGTTCCAAGGGGTCGTAGAAGAGAGTGGGGCTGACGCCGGCCCGCACGCCGAACTCGAAGTCCTGTGTGTCGCTGAAGAACGGCTCATACTGGCGGACGGGCTTCCCCTTGTTGTTGAAGATGGTCCAGCCGGTGCCCACCCAGCGCGGGCTGACGCCGCTTGCCGTCATCAGCGTCTGGCCGTCAGCGTCCAGAAGGATCTGGCCGTCCTTGTCGCGCCGGGGGACCGGCCCCGGTTCGGCCTGGACCTTTTTCTGAATCTCCCGCCCGAAGCCGTCGGAGTACACGAAGCTGTGCCGGATCGGGCTCTTTTGGCCGTAAGCCAGGTTGGCGGCATGGGTCTCTCGCGCCAGGATATAGACCACCGCCGGCTGTGGGTTGGGCTCCGTGCGGGTGCGGTCATAGGCGAAGAGATCATAGACCAGCCGCGTGGTGGCGCTCCCGAGGATGGCCTCCGGGTCAGTCAGCGGGCTTTTCAGGTGGTCGCTGACGACGGCGCTGCTCAGGTCGGCGTCGAAGCCCGCCAGGGAATCGCCCAGCGCCTCCCCCGGCTTGCCCATTACGGCGGTGCCTACCACCATGCCGAGGGCGTCGAAAGCCACTGCGGTACGGTTGCCGTTGGGGTCCGTCAGCCGCCAGGGCTGGAGAACGCGGTAGTCGTTGCCGGGTTTGGCGGGGTCCGGGTCGCCGTTTGCCAACCGCTCGCCCACGGTGGCGCGGTTGCCGAGCGCATCCCGGGTCTCCAGCAGCAGCAGGTCGTGGCTGTCGTAGGTAACCAGGGTCTCGGTGCTGACCGCGCTGGTGTGGAACGGGTCGCGGTAGCGCCGCGGCAGGAAGAAGTGGCCCGCGGCGTAAGCGAGTTCCTGCGCCGCCGTGTCGCTGCTGCCGGGCGAGAGGTAGTCGCGGCCGGCCGGGATCCACCAGCGGCCGTCTCCGTCCAGGTTCACATACCCGCCCCGGTCAGCGCCCTGACCGCCCAGCACATCGGCCGGGGTGGGCAGCAGTGGCAGGCCGTCGCGCTTGAAGACCTGGTCCAGCAGCCCTTGGGTGAAGGCTAGCTTATAGCTTTCGCCCGGCAGGGCCAGTGGTTCCAGCTTCCTGAGATCCAGCAGCGTCGTTGGGTCGTTTTCGGCCGCGCCCAGGTCGTCGGGCCGGTAAAGGGTGCGTGCCTGCTCGATCAGGCGGCGCTCCTGGCCGGCGGTGGGCGCATCCTCGTACTGGATCTCCTTGACTCCGGCAATGCCGAGAAAATCGGCGCTCCGGAACCAGCCGGAGGGGTCTGCCGGCGTCCAGCCGGTCAGCTCATAGGTTCGCGACTCAGCAGGCAGTGGCGTGCGGTATGCGTCCGGACAGCGGACCGGCGGTGGCTGGTATGCCACGGGGTAGAGGGTGGGGTCGTCGATGGCGTGGGTGAAGCTGTGCTCGGTGTAGGAGATGAGCGTCTGCGTCTGCTTCGTCCGGTCTGCCGTCTCCGTCAGGCCCGTGTCGGGTTTCAGGCGCCCATAGCCGATGGCGGCCCCCTTCAGCACGTTGCCGAAGGGATCCACCTCCAGAGTGAGCGTCTGGCTGATCCGCGGGTCGGCCATGTTCCGTTCGTAGTGGTAGGTGATGCCCTCCGCGACGTGGCTGAAGAAGACCGCATAACGGTTCCCCTTGCGCTCCTGGACGCACCGGATGATAAAGTTCTGCGTGGCGACCGTGTAGGGGTCGCTGGCCGCGAGCGTTCCGTCGAGGCCATAGACCTCCTGGTGCAGCATCGATCCCTTGAGGGCGCGGCAGGCCTCCCGCTCCTCGTCCGCCGTCAGCCCGGCGGGGAATTCGGCGATATGGTCGCGGCCCACATCAGCACCGGTGTGGTACCAGGTCCGGGTCAGCACCGGCGGCACGTGGGAGGTGGCAGCTAGGTTCTCCCCGGTGGGGAGGCCGGCGCTCTCACTCAGGGCCGCAAACTCCTCGGTATCCCACTGCTCCACCATGCCAAAGCCGCGGAACTCCCGCTCCTCCCCGTCGAAGTAGCCGTGGTGGTAGGCGTAGCGGGTAACGAACCGGTTGCGGCTGATATGGTCATAGGTCTCCATCCGTTCCACGACATGCACCGGGAAGGGCAGCCGGGTGACCCATGGATTGCCGTCGTATTTGTCCCGGAGATAGAAGTGGGTCGATGGGGCGTAGCGGACCCGGGTCTCCGCACCCAGGTTGTTCTGGAGGTTGACCAGCAGGTGCGGCTTACCACCGGCCATCAGGTTGATGTACTGCATGGGCGCCCGGGCGTCCCCTGGCAGGGGCGAGGACCAGACGAGGCAGGTGGTGCCGGTCCCGAGCAGGTCAACGGCCGCAACGGTAGCGACGTTGTCCACCGGGGGCAGGGCCGCCAGTTGGTGGACCGGGCTCCAGCCGTTGCCGGCCTGGTTGAGCCAGAACCGGGTCCCGTCGCGGCCAAGGTAGATGATATCCGTCACCCCTGACCCGTCAATGTCGGCCAGGCGGATGCGGCGCGGGTCGAACTGATCGGGCGTATCGAACCAGGGTGCGCCGTCCATAGCGACCTTGGCGCCGAAGCCGCCATACCCAAGGTTAGGCCAGTAGGACACCTCGCCGTTGCGGATCCGCACGATGTCGCTCAGCCCGTCCCCCGAGCAGTCGGCCAGGAAGATCGTCTGGGTGCCGTCGGCAAAGAGGATGGACGGGCCGCGTTCCTCGTCGGTGGGCACACTCAGGCGGATCGCAGTGCCGAACCCTTCCTCCGCCAGCGACGGGTACCAGGTGAAGGCCTGGTCCTCGGTGATCAGGATGTCGGCATGGCCGTCACCGGTGAGATCGATGAACTTCAGGTTCGGGTCGTTCCAGTCCAGGTTCGGGTTGGCGGCAAAGGCGCGGAACGGCTCCCATTCGGCGTCGCCGGTGCGTTCGAAAAAGCCGCTCACCGGCGGGGTCAGTCTCACCAGGTCGACCTGTCCGTCGCCGGCCAGATCGAGGAACTGCCACTGGGCCGGGCCGAGCGCGGTGCCGGCGGGCATCCGGGCCACCTGCTCGACGGGCGCGAAGCGGACCGCATAGGTTCCCGTGGCGCTGTCACGCGTCAGCGCCGATTCGTTCCGCTTGTAGAACCAGGCGTCGCCTTGTTTGGCGAGGATGCCCGGGAGCCCCTCACCGTCCAGGTCGACCCACTGGTAGACGGCGCCGTCCACACCCTGGGGAAGGTTGCCCAGGCTGTCCGGATCGATCGTTTCGATCGCCTCCCCGACGACGGCCTGGCTGTATAGAAACTCCAGGGGCGGCAGGGACTGCTGCAGATAACCGCCGCCGCCCTTACGCTTGTAGCCGCTTTCGGTGACGGCGGTCATGTAGGTGGCGATGGGCATCTCCTGATAGTCGAAGGCCGTAGACCGCACCAGGCAGTCCTGCCCCACGCCCGGCTCCTCTGGGAAGGCGTGGAACATCAGGACGCGCCGGCAGATCCGGCAGGTGCGCACCTCAAAACCGGCGCGATAGCTGGAGACCGGGTCGCTCCGGGAGTGCCAGTCGCCCGGGTCGTCTGGTTTCGGGTCGGCCGGATCATGTTCTCCGTAGTCGAAGACCACCTTGAACATCCAGTCCGTATGCTTCAACTGCTCCGCTGTCAGGAAGCGGGCCCGCTGCCCCGCATTGTCCAGCAGCGGCGTACGGTTGCCGTAGAGGATCTTCTTCACGTAGCGGTTGGCGGTGCGCCTGACGTCGGCACGATCGCCGCGGTTCTGTTCGTGCGCACTGATCAGGTCGACCCCCGCGCCATCCTCCGGCTTGTATTCATAGACGGTGGCGTTCCCCTTGTCATCGCGGCTTTCCGCGATCAGCCAGCTAAAGATGCGCCGGTCATCGGCGGGGTCGCAGATGCGCGATCTGGCGTCCGTGCCATAGAGGGTGAGAACGTTGTCCCTGGAGATCGATCGCCAGTGGATGTCGCCATCAGCCGCGGTCCAGCGTTCGATGCGCGCAAACAGCCCCTCCACGCGGGGGCGGTAAAGATGAATGGTGAAACCCGGGGCACTGTTCGTGTCTTCGAAGCGCTCGCCGCTCGGCAGGAGCACCGGGACCAGGTCTTCGGAGCCGGACAGGATGAAGACATCCGATTCGGCCGCATCACAATACTGGGGCAGGCCCTTGTCCGTCTTGCGGGTGATGGCCGGCAGCGAGAGGCTCCAGCCGAGGCCGAACGGGCCCTGGCCGTGGCCGGAGTCGTAGGAGAGCGCGAGTGCCGGGCCGAAACCGCTGCGGCCGGGACTGGTGGGGATGGGCACGCTCAGCGACGCCGTGCCCGTGACCGGGTTGGCGGCGAACTTCTCGCCCATGCCGCTGATCGCTCCGCCGCCCTTGGGCAGCGAGAGCGTGGG
>CAYVGN010000004.1:3415-21168 GCA_964451215.1 uncultured Acidobacteriota bacterium | reverse complement strand
TCCGTCACCCGTTCCTGGCTGCGCTCGTGGAGCGCCAAAGCCTGACGCGCCCGCTCGATGACGGCGGCGGGCAGCCCGGCCAGCCGCCGTCATCGAGCGGGCGCGTCAGGTTTTGGCGCTCCACGAGCGCAGCCAGGAACGGGTGACGGAACGCCTTTCTCCCGGCGCCCGGCCCGTCCCCGTGCAGCTCACTATTTTCACCCCCCTCAACGAGGACATCGTGCGCTCTATCGCGGAAGCAGACCTGGACCACATGCGGCCGGTCGAAGCTCTGGCGCTTCTGGCCCGTCTTAAAGAGCAGATCGTGTGATGGACGTGGAAGCTGCGGTTGGGCGGCTCTTGCTGATCGGTTTCGAGCAGAAGACTTGCGATGACGAAGTGGCGCGCCTGCCGCTCGCCACTCAGGCGGCTCCCCTCCCGGCCGAAGCGCCGGCGGCCGTCCCTGGTGCGGACCGCCTCAGGGTGGGTGGCAGAGGAGAGCGCCATCGCCAGGGTGGCTGTCGCCATCGCCGTCGTCCCCTCCCGGGCGGTGGCCCAGGAAATGGAGGGCCCGGCTTCGGACCGGGCCGCAGACGCGCTTGAGGGGTGATCCTGCACATGCGAGTCGCGGGCCTGATCAGCGGAACCTCGGTGGACGGCATTGACGTGGCCATCGTGCAGATAGCCGGCAGCGCCCCGCGCATCCGCCTGCGCCTCGAGGCCTTTCGTACCGTCCCCTACCCCCCCGGGGTCCGCCAGGCGCTGCTCGCCAGCTGCAACGCGCGGCGGATTTCGGTCGCCGAGATCAGCCAGCTCAACTTCCTGGTCGGCGAGTTGTTCGGCCGGGCCGTGGAGAAGACCTGCCGGGCCGCTGGAATTTCCCTCCGCTCAGTCGAACTGATTGGCTCACATGGCCAGACTATCTACCACCAGGGCTGGCGCAGCAACACCTACGGCTTCCCGGTGGCTTCCACCCTGCAAATCGGCGAACCGGCCCTGATCGCCGAGAGGACCGGCGCGACGACGGTGGCCGACCTCCGCACCGCCGACATGGCAGCCGGCGGCCTGGGCGCCCCGCTGGTTCCCTTCATGGATTACATCGTTTACCGGCACGTGCGCCGCGGGCGGGCAGCGCTGAACATTGGCGGTATTGCCAACGTGACGCTCATCCCGCCCGCCGCCAGCCCGTCCGAGGTAGTCGCCCTCGACACCGGGCCGGGCAACATGGTGATTGACGCGTTGATGGAACACTTCACGGCGGGCCGGCGACACTATGACCGGGGCGGCGGGACGGCATCGCACGGCCGCGTCTTCGAGCCGCTACTGAAGCGCCTGCTGCGCCATCGGTTTTTCCGCCAGCCGGCCCCGCGCACCGCCGGCCGCGAGGAGTTCGGCCGGGAATTTGTGGCCGGACTACTGAAGGGAAAGCTGCCGCCTGAGGATCTGGTGGCGACCGCCTCAGCTCTTACCGCCGATTCGGTCGCCGGTGCCATCCGTCGCTTCGCCCGCGGGTCCATCCACGATCTGGTGGTCTCGGGCGGGGGCGTTCACAACCGGTTCCTGATGGGCCGCCTGGCGGCCTTGCTGCCTGTGCGGATCATGACCTCGGAAGATTTCGGCATTCCGGCCGACGCCAAGGAAGCCATGCTGTTCGCCCTGCTCGCCTACCACACGTTCCACCGGATCCCGGCCAACATCCCCTCGGCCACCGGGGCCCGCCACCCCGCCATGCTCGGCAAAGTTGTTTATCCGGCTCCTCGCCCAGCTAAATCGCGATAGGATAGCGACGGAGACATAATTTTTGTCTTCCATTTTCAGAGTCGAGGAGTATCTTGCGGGAGCGAATCCGAGTCTCAAGCATCGGATATCTGAACACAGTGCCGCTCACCTGGTCGCTGCTGCGGCAGCGCCCGCCGAACCTGGAATTCAGCTTCACGGTTCCATCGCAGTGCGCGGATGATGTGGCGCGGGGCCGCGCCGAGGTCGGCATCATACCCTCGATCGAGTACCAGCGGATCCCGGGGTTATCGGTGCTGGCCGGGCCAGCGATCGCCAGCCGCGAGCGAGTACGCAGCATCGTGTTGCTCACCAGCCGCCCGCTGGAGGAGGTGGAAACGGTGGCGGCCGACGCCTCCTCGCGCACCTCGCTGGCGCTGGCCGAGCTTGTGCTGCGTTGCCGCTACGGCTGCCGGCCGCAACTGTTGCTGCGCGCCCCCGACCCACCCATGATGCTGAAAGAATGCGACGCCGCGGTCATCATCGGCGACCCGGCCCTTCACTACTCGCTCGACCCGTTGCCCGGTATCCAGTCCTTTGACCTGGTGACCGAGTGGCGGGCCTGGACAGGGCTCCCGTTCGTGTTCGCCTTCTGGGCAGCGCGCCAGGACATGGCTACCCCGGAACTGGCCCAGGCTTTTGCCGAGGCCCGGGACCGTGGTGTGGCGGCCATCCCGGAGATTGTACCGGGCGAGGCGCGGCGTCGCGGGCTGCCCGAGCCCCTCGTCGCGGAGTACCTCTCGCGCAATATCTGGTACTACCTCGACGAGCCGTGCCTGGCTGGCCTCGAACGTTTCTACCAGTTGGCCGCCGAGCACGGCTTGATTTCGCGCGTGATCCCGCTGAAGCTGGTCCAGCCAACCGCTGTGACGACGGGCGCTCGAGCCTGATGGAGGGTCTGAGTTGCGGCGGCCTGCCTCGGCGGGCCCGGTACGCGCCGGCGGCCAGGGCTCGATTAGCCGATCGAGTGGTCTAGGGAAGCTGCATGACTGAAGCCGAAGCTCTCGATCTGTTCCGCAGTGACGATCTGATCGGGATCGGCATAGCGGCCGACGCGCTTCGCCGACGCCTGCACCCAGAAGGTGTCGTGACTTACATCATTGATCGGAACATCAACTACACCAACTTCTGCACCGAGTACTGCACCTTCTGCGCCTTTTACCGGTCGCTGGGGTCCAAGGACGGCTACATCCTCTCCCGCGAGGCGATCTTCCACAAGATCCAGGAAACGCTGGAAATGGGCGGGACGGGCATCCTGATGCAGGGCGGCCTGCACCCGGACCTGACGATCGAGTGGTACCAGGACCTGCTTTCGGCCATCAAGCAGCGTTTCCCCCGGCTGCACCTGCACTGCTTCTCGGCGCCGGAAATCCTGAACATCGCCGAAGTCAGCGGCCTCTCGGTCCGCGACAGCATAGTCCGGCTGCACCAGGCCGGCCTCGACTCCATCCCGGGTGGCGGCGCCGAGATCCTGGACGACGAAGTCCGCCGCCGGATCAGCCGCCTGAAATGCACCACCGAGGAGTGGCTCGAGGTGCACCGCACGGCGCACGCTCTTGGCCTGCGCACCACCGCCACGATGATGTTCGGCTGCGGGGAGACCTCGGAGCACCGCGTCCGCCACCTGGCCCGCATCTGCCGGTTGCAGCAGGAAACCGGGGGCTTTACCGCGTTCATCCCCTGGATGTTCCAGCGGGAGAACACCTCGTTGGGGCGCTACATCCAGGAAGAGGCGACGGCGGTGGACTACCTGAAGACGCTGGCCATCTCCCGCCTCTTCCTCGACAACATTGACAACGTGCAGGCGTCCTGGCTGACCCCGGGGCTGAAGCTGGGGCAGATCGCGCTGCGCTTCGGCGGCAACGACCTGGGCAGTGTCCTGATCGAGGAGAACGTGGTCTCGGCTGCCGGCTGTCACAATCGCACCAACGAGGAGGAGCTGCGGCGGATCATCCGCGATGCCGGCTTCCGCCCCGTCCAGCGCGACACGCTTTACCGCACCTACTTCCTCAAATGAGCAAACCGGGAGCAGACCGACACAGAGGCGCACGGTGGTTGTTTCTTTGCCTCCTGGTCGCTGCAAGCGTCTGCCTCTCCACCATCCGCGCCCGGGACGCGGAGCAATGGAAATACAGGCGCCTGACCATCGTGGTGCAGACCTCCGGCGCCCACCGTCCCCACGCCCTGGCGTTGATCGAGCTGCTGAACCGCCTGGCGAACATCAAGCCCGCCGATGTTTCCGTGGAGATGTTCGGCTTTGAAGAGGGCTTCCGCCATGCGGCCGAAGGCCGGTTTAAGCGCAAGCCGGCGCTCCTGCTGAGCGAAACGCGCGACCGGGAAGCGCTGCGGGAGGCGGCGGGCGACCTGGTGTTCAGCGGTCCATCGCCCGTCTACGATGCGCTGACCGAGGCGCTGAGCGCGGCGGCCCAAGGCCGGGAAGCGGCGGTGTTGCTGGTCTCGAATGGGATTGACAATGCCAGCGGCTCGCCATTTGACGAGGTCGCCCGGCGCGTGGAAAAGGCCTCCATCCCCATCATTGCCTTCTACTTCCCCACCAACCCGCCGCAGGGCGGTGACTCACGCCTGCGGAAACTGGCGCGCGTCTCCGGCGGCTGCTTCATTGACGTGCGCGCCAGGGACAGTTGGGACCGGTTACTTTCCGCGCTGCGCTAAGACCCCCGGAAACAGTGCTCTTCGATCAGGTGCCGGACCTCGGCGCCGCGGTGGTAGTCGGCGCCGGATCCCAGGCCGGGGTATGTATGACGCTCGACTTTGAGCGTCGGCGCGAGCGAGGGGAGTTGGCGGGCGATCCTGGCGTAGGAGCCGCTAAGAAAATCGTGCACCACCGCAGCCCTGCTGCGCTCGACGTACTCGGCCAGGAGCGAGCCCAACCCGCGCTCCGACCACCAGCGCCCCAGGCGCAATCCCGGCGCGAACAGGTCATTCATCGTCGGTCGGTAGTCGCGGATTGCCTCCCGCGGCGACAGGAGTCCATACAGGGCGGAAACAACCAGGACTTCCGCTCCGACGCAACCCCGCAAGCGCTCCCAAACCGCCCTGTCGACCTTGCGGTAGAGGTTGCCGTCGAAGCGCAGGCATGCCGGCAGCAGCGGAACGGGCGAGGACGTATGGCCCCCAACGTCTTCGCCGTCGGGGTAGTTGAAATGTTCGGCCAGTTCGCGGCGCAGCTTCATCAGGCGCCGGCCGCCTTCCGCTGACAGCCCCGCCAGGCATGATTGTTCCGCCCGCCATCTCAGCCCCGTCTCTCCTCCCGCTCGCTTCCGAATGCAACATGGGATCAGGATCAGCGTGGTCGGAGGAGGGCCTGCGAAAGTCTGTGCGGCAACGCCCGCCCATCCCGCTGCCATCCGCAGCAGGGCCTGCAGCACGTCTCTTCGCGTCTTTGTGCCTTCGTGGTTCAAGTCAAAGCTCGGACCACCTGATCGCTCGGCCTTGGGCCATCGAGCGCTCGGCGGCCAGCGACGTCTTCAGCGCGATGCGGCCGGTGCGGCCATCCGGGTAAGGCGGCTTGCCGCTGCGGATGGACTCGACGAACGCTCTGTGCTCTTCCAGCGTACCGTCGCTCTTCACAATCTCGATCGGCGTCTCCTGGCCGGTGGCGCGGTCGCGCAAGGCGACGATCTGGCGCCCGGCCGAGCAGTACAGGGTGCCTTTCTCGCCGATCAGCCACATCTCCCGGCTCTGTCGGTTCTCCGGGGCGAACATGTTGAGCGCGAAGCCGAGGCGCACCCCGTTGGCATATTCAATGGCGGCATGCGCGTGGTCCACCGTGTCGCGGCCGTCGGTGTACTGGGCCAGCCCGCCGATGGCGTAGACGGTGCGCGGCTCGCTCGCGTTCAGCATGTAGAAGATGTCGAAGTCGTGCCCCACCAGATCCACGAAGGTCCCGCCCGTGTATTTCTTCCAGATGTACCAGCGGCGATCCTCGCGGTCTTCTGGGGCAAGCTTGGCCCAGCTGGCCCAGTCGCCGCGGTAGAGGTTGGCGGCGATGTACTTAAGCTGGCCGATGCGTCCCTCGCACAGTTCGCGCTGGGCGGTGAGATAGAGCCCGGTGTACCGCAGTTGCAGGCCGATCTGGAGCACCTTGCCGGCGCGCTCGGCGGCGGCGATCATCGCCTCGGCGTCGGCCAGGGTCGTGGCCATCGGCTTCTCGGTCAACACGTGCTTGCCGGCGCGGAAGGCAGCGATGGCCATCTCGGCGTGCAGGTGGTCGGGAACGACCAAGATGACTGCGTCCAGATCCTTGCGCTCCAGCAGCTTGCGGTAGTCGGTGTAGGTTTCCGGCTGGGTGCGCACCAGTGCCGCTCCCTGCTGCAGACGCCGCTCGTTGCTGTCGCAGACGGCGACTACCTCGATGTCCAGGATTTCGTTGACCGTCCGCAAGTGCGCCTGGCCCCGGTTGCCCGTCCCGATGACGCCGTAGCGAATTCTGCCGTCGGGCGCGGCCACCTGGGGTTGCGAAGCGCCGACAATCAGCGGAGCAGCCATGCCGGCACTGGCGCTCTTCAGGAAATCACGGCGGGAAGTGTCGCGGTTCATGAGTGCCTCGGAAGGAAACGCTGTTCTTGCCGGTCCGCTGGAACCGGGAGAGATACACCCGCCCTCTCCGGTCACGCGCGGAAATGCCTCTGCCACGGGTCCGCTATTGTACTATGAGGGGCCATGAGATTCCTGTTCCTCGCTGCTGCCCTCGGGGCGCTGGCGGCCTTCGCCGGCGAGCCCTCTTACCAGGCCCAACTCGTCTTTCCGCTGGAGAAATGGCACAACCACGCCTCCTCGATCGTAGAACTGCCCAACGGCGGCCTGCTGGTCACCTGGTACCACGGATCCGGCGAACGGCGGGCGGATGATGTTGTGGTGGAAGGCGCCCGCAAGGTGAAAGGCGAACAGGGCTGGCGTCCGCGCTTCCGGATGGCCGACACCCCGGGCTTCCCCGACACCAACCCGGCCCTGTTTCTGGATGCGCGTCGGCGGCTGTGGTTGCTCTGGCCGGTGATCGTGGCCAACGAGTGGCACACGGCACTGATGAAATACCGGGTGACCTCCACCAACCCGGGCGATTACCAGCGCGGCGATGGCCCGCCAAGGTGGGAGATGGGGGACGCGTTGTTGTTTGTCCCACGCGACTTCACGGCGGAAGTAAACCGGGCGCTCGACGAGTATGCGAAAGCCAACCGGTTGCCGCCGCAAGCCGGCGCCTACCTCGCCCGGCTGCGCGAGCGGGCCGCCGACAAGTACTTCAGCCGCATGGGCTGGATGACGCGGGCGCACCCGGTGACGCTGCCCTCCGGACGCATCCTGGTCCCGCTTTACTCCGACGGCTTCTCGTTTTCCCTGGTGGCGATCAGCGACGATGGCGGCCAGACCTGGACCACCAGCAAGCCGATTGTGGGGTTCGGCAACATCCAGCCCAGTATCGTGCGGCGGAACGACGGCACGCTGGTGGCCTATATGCGCGACAACGGCCCACCCCCCAAGCGCCTGCACGTCAGCACCTCCGGCGACGATGGCGTCACCTGGAGCCTGCCGCGCGACAGTGACCTGCCCAACCCGGGCTCTGGCGCCGAAGTCATCCGGCTCAGCAACGGTTACTGGGCGCTGGCTTACAACGATACCGAGCGCGGGCGGCACAGCTTGGCCGTCTCGGTCTCCGACGACGAGGGCCGGACCTGGAGATGGACCCGCCACCTGGAGCTGGACCAGCGAGCCCAGGGTGCTGGGTCCTTCCACTACCCCAGCATCATCCAGGCGCGGGACGGAACCCTGCACGTGAGTTACAGCTACTTCCTCAACCACTTGCCCGAAGGCGCGCCCCGCAAGTCTATCAAGCACGCAGCCTTCAACCTGGAATGGGTCCAGGCCGGCGACCCATCTCGCGACTGAGGGCCATGGTCTCAATGATGTTTGCATTAACACCGTGCCGCTCAAGCGCAATCCCACAACCAGGGTCGGAATGCAGCGCCAGGCCCGCCTGGCGGGGTCCGGGCCAGCCCCGTTCGCTCACGGCTCCGACTCCATCGGTCCCTGATCATCGCGAAGTCGCAAGGGGAACGTTGCGCACTCTCATTCGACGGGGCGGACTGACCACGGAAGAGTTTCTCGAAGCGTTGCGGCCGTGGCCGAAACCCCGTCCTGCCTGGTCAGGGTGAACCTTTCGGCCTGTTTGCAACCGAAGCGCAGCGGGGGTATGCTCTCGATCGGGCCGTTAATTCGGAGGTCACTCTGCGGTGGATTTACGCGCTGAGCGGGTAATCGCAGCCGCCCGGCTGGTGCTGGCGCTCACGGCGCTGGCCAGCCTGATGGATGCGGCCAACAGCCCCGAGCGGCTGGTGAGGGCGGCGCCGCTGGTAGCAGGGTTGTTTGCCGCCTACTCGGCCGGGCTCTGCGTCTGGTTGCTCGTTGCCCGGGGCTTACCCTCCGGCTTGGGCGCCATCCTGCTGTGTGCCGACCTGGTATGGTTCTCGGCTCTGGTCTTCGTGGGCGGCGCCGGTTACAGCCCCTACCCCATCCTTTACGTTTTCGTGCTGCTCTCTGCCGGTTTGCGCTGGGGTATGCGCGAGACGCTGGTCTGCGCGGGCATTTGCAGCCTCTTTTCCATCCTGCTCCCGCTGGCTGCAGCGCAAGCCGGCACGATGGTTTCGGGACTCGGGATGGAGATTCGTCTTCCGGTGCCGACCGTCACCGCCAGTGCGCTGGAATTGAACGCCTTGCTGCTGCGCACCGTCGCTCTGCTGGTGGTCGGCTACTTGATCGGATACCTGGCCGAACGGGAGAAACGGGTCAAGCGTGGCCTGCAGGAGTTAGCGGTGGGCCTGGCCGGCTCCCGAGTGGATCACGACCTGTCGGCGGTGGTGAGTGCAGCCCTGACGGGACTCCGCGACCTGTACCGCGCGCACCTGGTGACGGCGTTCTTCTACGACTCTGACGAAGAGGAGCTGGTGCGCTGTGAAGTGTCGAGGGGGCAATCCACGCCCCGGATCTCCGAGGTGCCGGACTCCGAGATTGGGCAGTGGGTCAACCTCGACAACCCGCGGGAGCTGCCGCCCACCATCGTTCGACAACTGGGGGCCCGCAGGCTCCACTGGACCCATTTCGCCTACCAGAGGCACCTTGGCTGGCTGTTCATCGTCGATCCGCAGGTGGGCAAGTCGGAGGGAGCGGCTTCGCTGCAGCAGGTGGCCAACCAGATGGGACCGGTGCTGGACAAGATGTTCTTGCTGCGACGCGTCTGCCGCGAAGCCATTGAAGAGGAGCGCAACCGCATCGCCCACGACTTCCATGACGGTCCGCTGCAGAGCTTCTACAGTTTTGAGCTTTACTTAGAAGTGCTGCAGCATTGGCTGGAGCGCGACCCCGAGCGGGCGGCCAAGGAACTGGCCGGGTTGCGAGAGGCGGCGCGCAGCCAGGCTCTGGAGCTGCGCGAGTTTGTGCAGAACATGCGCCCGGTGGACGTGGAAGGGGCGACGCTGCTCACGCAAATCCGCGCCCTGGCCGACGACCTGCAAAAAACCAGCAAGCTCACCATCCGCGTCATGGCCGCCAGTCACCGCATCCGGGCGCGCCGCCGCCTCTGCCGGGAGATCTACCAGATCGCACGCGAGGCGCTCAACAACGTCCGCAAGCACGCCCAGGCCTCCCACGCCATCGTCACCCTGGAGCAGAACAGCGACTCGCTGGTGGTGACCGTGGATGACGACGGCCGGGGCTTCAACTTCCAGGGCACTTACGACCTGGACGAACTGGACGATCTGCGGCTCGGCCCCATCAGCATCAAGAAGCGAGTTCGGGCCCTCCGCGGACAGATGACGCTGGAGTCGCAGCCGGGGCTGGGCAGCCGCCTGGCGATCCGCATCCCGCTCGGCTTCGGTCCTTCCGCCCAGAACCTCAGCAACCTTCCTCGCACCCTCCGCTTTGAACGCTAGCGCAGAATGGAGGCTACGGGCTATAGGCTCTAGGCGCTCAGCGACTCCGGACCGACAAGACTCCGCTGATCTTCTGTAAGCTTGGTCCTAGGGGCCGGCTTTGGTCCGGCCGCGGAATGTCGTAACCCGGTGCCGGCTGGACTGCCTCGCACTGCAGCCTCCCGGTGCTCGGTCGCTGGCCACTAGAACATGCGCTCTTGCTTCTTCAGGTTGCCGAAGGTACCGACGTTGGCGAAGGTGAGGGCCACGCGGAACTGCCGCTCGTCGCGCACGGTCGCGCCGAACTGGAAGCGCCGGAACTCGACGCTGATGCCGCAGCAGTCGAAGTTGTAGTTGGCCTGCACGGCGGAGTAAAGCATGAAATGCTGGCGAAGATCGTAGACGTAGGTGGTTCCCACGTTGAAGCCGCGGCGGTTGGGGGAGCCGTAGCCCAACTGGCCGCGCACCTGGTGGGAAGAGAGCTGTAACAGCGGGTTGCTGTTCACATAGGAGTCGCCCACCGATGCAAACGCGTTCCCCTTCCGCAGGTTTAGAGTCACGCCAGTGTTGGCCAGTTGCTGGCGGACGGGGTCGTAGTCGGCGCGGACCTCGGCGCCGAGGTTCCAGGCCGGGCTGAAGCGGACCAGGGACGTGACCGGCGAAACCCGCCGCCGCCCGTCCAGGAAGGAGTAAGCGGTCAAACCGAGCGTCGAGGTGAAGACGTTGCGCTGCCCGGGGACCAGCGCCCCGCCGAAAGTGGGGTCGAAGTAATATCGCTGCTTCAGTTCCCAGGTGAACATCTCGCGCACCACGCCATCGGCGCGCTTGCTGAAGAGGCGGTTGGTGATGCCGTACTCCAGCTCGCGGGTGTCCACCACCATGTCTCGCTCGTCGAAGCGGATGACGTCCTGGAACCGGTTCACGCCCTGGACCAGCCGGAACCCGGCGTAGGGTTCGATCACGTGCTTGATCCTCTGGCCGAAGTAGGCAGAGGGCGAACGGAACACGCGCTCCCAGGAAGGCGGCCGCAGCTCCAGGTTGAACTCCTGGACGCTGCGGTTGAAGTCGTCACCCGACACGTTTCCCTTGTGGAAGCGTGAACTGTAGTGGGTGGCGCGCAGCCCGTAGGTGGCCAGCAGGTGCAGGTTCTTCCAATGTACGGGCGCAGACAGCCGCGGATAGAGATCGAACCGGCCGACTAGCCCGGTTCTCACGGCCGCCACCGGCTGGCTGCCGGCCACCTCACGCTGCGGCTCGATCCGGTTTAGCCCCTCGGCCGAGGAGTCAAATGCTAGGTACAATGGCCAGGCCCGCCCGTTTCCCCTGCGGCGGAACACCGGGCGTTCGACGCTGTTGAACTCCACGCTGGGTATGCTGCGGATGTCCATCGGGTCGCCGAACACCCGCCCATTGAAGGCCTGGTAGTTCTGAAAGCGGGAAACGTTGCCGTTCAGGCTGAAGCCGCGGAAGTTGTTGGAGATGAAGGCGGTGGAATGCACCTCGGTGTTGACCGCCTCCAGGAAGCTCTCGGTGAACGCCAGCCGGAACAGGAACGAACTCAGGTAGTTGAAGTTGGCTACCGCCCGGAAGCCGCCCGGCAGTTCGGTCGATCCGTTCACGATCAGCGTGCGCCCGCCCTGCTTGAAGCGCTCGCCGTGCGGCAGCTTGATACCGCGGTCCACCACGCCGAAGTAGGTGGCGCTCAGGTTGGTGGCGGCGTTGGGCCGCATGCGAAACGATCCGCGCTGCGCCCAGCCGCGCTCGCTGTAATACTCCAGCCCCACCTCGGCGTCGGTGCTGCGGTTGATCGCCCAGAAAAACGAGTCGCCGAACACCCTTCCTTTCCGCGACGAGTTACCGATGTTGGGTGTTAAGAAGCCGGAACTGCGGGGAATCCGCCGCAGCGAGTGGTAGAAGAAAGGCGAAAAGAAAAAGGGGAACTTGTTCTGAATCTTGACCAGGGCGTTGTAGGCGGTGGCACTTTCTCCCGGCTTGATCCGGGCCCGCGGTCCGCTGAAGGTCCAGATCAGATTGGTCGGCAGGCACGAGGTCAGGAAGCCGTTGTAAACCATGTAGGTGTTCTCGCCCACCTTGTCCACTCGCTCCGCTTCGAAGTAGTAGGGGTTGGTCGTGGTGAGGGCCAGTTGCGGGTGGCGCGGCGGGCGCGCGCCCACGCTACCGTGCACCTTGTAGAACTGTCCCAGTTCGGTGTTCAGGTTGTAGTGGGCGTCGCTGGCCTCGATGTCCTCCTGGTTCGACGGTCGCTGGAACCGCACGTGCCCGCGGGCATCCACGTCTTCGGTGGTCTCATCGTAGTCCACCTCGTCGGCGGTCAGCCGCATATTGCGGAATGTAATCTCCACGTTGCCCCGCAGGTGGTACACGTGCCCGAATTTCTCCTGGCGGTCCGCGGTGATGCGTACCACCTCCTGCCCCTGGGCGGCAGCGGAACGCTCAAGCGCAGCGAACGGTGTGGGCGCGACTCCGCCCGGCGTTTGCCCCGGCGGCGTTGACTGCGCAAGCACCCGCGCGCCGGAAAGGCCCCAAGCAAGCTGACAGGCGAGGAGGGTTGTGCTAAACCAGGAAGCGGCCCGCTTGCCGCGCATTCCTGGTGTCCCGTGGGCTGCCATGACGTGAACAGGAAACGTTAGCATCGCGCGGGGAGCGCCGCAACCGTAAGGGCAGCCCTCCGGCTGCCCGACTGACTCTGCGCGCGGACGCTTCGAACGTCCCCGCTCGGCTGGAGAAGTTGCCAGGTGATTGCGTGCCCGTCCTGTGGGTATCCCAACGACGAGCAGGAACACCGCTGCGAGCGGTGCGGGCGGCGCTTTGAGGCGTCGGCGGCGCACCCGCTCGGCGCAGCGGCGCTGTGGCCCGATCCCGACTTCGAGTTGGAGGACGACGACGGTGGTGCCGCCCCGCATATGGGAACAAGCCCTGCCGGGTACGATGAGCCGGCTTCGGCGGAAGCCGTCGCCGACGCCCCGCACGGGGTTGGTGCGGTCGTAAGCCCGGGTACGGAAACCATTGCTGCGGCTGCCCGGCCACCTGTGCCTCTGGGCGCGGGTTGGGAATCCAGCCTGACGGAGACAAGTTCCCAAGAGTGGCGGCTGGAGGTTTCCCGACGGGTCGAGCGGTTTCGCCAGCGTCGCGAAGCCCAGTTGAACCTGACACTGGACTTCGGGGACATTGAGGACGCCATCTCTTTTCCGGAGGTGCCCCGGGATCGGCCGACCTCGGCGCTCCGGCCCGCCAAGGTGATCCGCCTCGAGGAGATCCCCGGGGCCCGAGTGGTGCCTTCACCCTCTCCCGTCCGGCATAAAGAGGAACCGTCCGCTGCCATCCCGACGCCGGCTCGCCCTTGGGAACCACGGCCGCCAACTCGGCTGGAACAGCCTCAGCCGCCGGTCGCACGGGCTCCAGCGCCTTCCGTCAGGCCGCCGGGTCCGCAGCCGGCGCTTGGCCCGGATCGCCGCGCCGGGGGGAATGCCGGCTCGAAGTCCGCGGTCGCGCCCGCGGCGCAGGCGTCGCTGGAGTTTCCCGCCCGGCCGCTGTTCCTTGAAGAGATCGAGGCGCCGGTGGCTCCGCTCGCGGCGCGGGTCATCGCCGGAACACTCGATGCAGCCGTGCTGGCGCTCGGCTACGCTCTGTTTTTCGCCGCCTACACCCTGCTTGGCGGCAAGTTTGCCTTCGAGCGCTACGCGCTTGCCGCCCTGGGCTGCGGCGTGATCCTGGTCGCACTGACTTACCTTTTCCTGTTCCTCTACCACGGCCGGGCCACTCCGGGAATGCAGTGGGTGGGGCTCCGGCTGGTGGACTTCGATGGGGCCCCTGCGGGCCGTGAGCAACGCTTGCTGCGCATCGTCAGCCTGATCGCAAGCGCCGCCGCTATCGGCCTCGGCTTCATCTGGGCGGCCATGGACGAGGAAGGGTTGAGCTGGCATGACCGTGTCTCCCGCACCTGCCTGACCCTTTCCGATTCCGACCTCCGCCGCCGGCCGCCCCCGGTGTAGCTCGTTCCCGCCAAGATGCGCGTCCTTGGACAGGAATTCCATCCTGAACCTCCCACCGCAAAAACCGAAGCCCCGTTGCGCCGAGGGTCGCCCCTGCGTGCTATACTGAAGTGGCGTGTTTCTAGCCTTGGAAAGTGGTGGCTTAGCGGGATGAATAGCCGGGCCAAAATCGTGGTTGTCTTGTTCTCCACGGTTCTGGTGATCTTCATCGTCATTGGTGGTTTGCTCGGAAAGAGCAGCCGTTCCGACGGCGCTTATCGTCAGTTGGCCGTGTACAGCGAGGTTGTGTCCAGGATCAAGAGCGATTACGTGGAAGAGCCAGATATGAAGAGCGTTACCGCAGGTGCGCTCCACGGCCTGCTCGAATCGCTGGACCCGTTCAGCAGCTACCTGAGTCCCGGACAATATCAGGAATACCAGAAACGCAAGTCGAACGGGCGTGCCGACCTCGGCCTGGTCCTGTCCAAGCGCTTCGGCTACATCGCCATCATCAGCGTGATTCCGGGCGGTCCGGCTGCCAAGGCCAGCCTGCAGAGCGGCGACATCATCGAGGCTTTGAACGGCGTTTCCACCCGGGACACGTCGCTGGAGGAAGCGCGCAACATCATGAGCGGCCAGCCGGGCACTCTGGTCAACCTCTCGGTGGTGCGCTACCGGGGTGGTGAGCCACAGAAGATGGCTGTGAAGCGGGAGGTCGTTTCCATCCCGCCCATCGCCGTCAGGATGATCGAGCCGGGCGTCGGCTATCTCAAGGTGGATGCCTTCACGAAGGGCAAAGCCAGGGAGCTGGGTATCCGCGCTCTGCAGTTGACCAGCGCTGGCGCGAAGAAGCTGCTCCTTGACCTGCGTGGCGCTGCCGAGGGCGAGATGGGCGAAGGAATTGCCGCCGCCAACCTGTTTCTCCACCACGGTGTGATCACCTACCTGCAGGGCCAGAAATACCCGCGTGAGACCTTTACCGCGGATGCTTCCCAGGGGACGGTGAAGGTCCCGGTGGTGGTGCTGGTGAACCGGGGAACGGCCGGCGCGGCCGAGATCGTGGCTTCGGCCATCCTGGAAAACGGGCGCGGCGACGCCGTCGGCGAAAAGACCTACGGCGTCGGTTCGGTGCAGCGCGTGATCCCGCTCGATGACGGTTCTGCCCTAATCCTGTCGGTCGCCAAGTACTACACACCCGGCGGCAAGGCCATCCAGGACAGCGGCGTCACGCCCAACGTGGTGGTGGCGGAGGCGGACATTGAGGAAAGCGTCTCGCCCGATGAAGAGCAGGGCGTCGAGCCGCAAAAGGAGCGCGCGCCCAGGGAAGACCCGATCCTGAAGCGCGGCCTGGAAGTCCTTAAGAACCAAGCAGAGAAGAAAGCCGCGGCCTGAAGCCGACCCAGCAACCGCAGGTGCACGCCCATGATTGCTGACCGCACTCCACAGCCATTCGCGTGTACCGGCATTGCGCGGCGATTTTTCCATGGCTGAGACAACGCCCGCGAGGATCAGGCTGCGAATCCCCCACTTGCTGGGTTTGGCCGTCTTGGTGATCTTCGTGCCCTGGGTGTTGCTCACCGGCAAGAGCGAGCGTGATGCCCGCCGGGCGATCGAAGGCTACCAGCCCTTCCGCTCGCCGCCCTTCCCCGTGAAGTTTTCCCGCACGATCAAGTATGACTCGTTAGGATTCCTAGGTCGCGGCAGCCAGGCGGGCTTCTGGCAGTGGACACCGGAAGGGATCGTGCTGCTGGAAAGGGGCCGCCTCTACTTCAGCGAAACGCCGCAAACTATCTCCTGCAATGTCGGCGCCGGGCAGCGTGTGGTGAGCAAGATCGAAAGCCATCGGGACGCCGGGGGTAAGCGCGAGGTGCGTTTCATCTACTACTGGGAGGAAGTCACCCCGCCAGCGGCCGCGCTGCTTTCCACGGCACCCGAGCCCGGCCGCCAGTATGACGGCCGCGCCGTGCTGGTCAGGCAGGCCGGCACATGGGTGGTGGAATTTCTGGAGACCCCTCACCTCGACAAACCCATGGCGCTGCTCGTGGACGAGTCCCGCGAAAGCCGCCGCTAAGGCAGGGGCCAGGAGTCAGAAGCCAGAACTTAGCAGGAGACGCTCGGCTCGTAAGATTCTGGCTTCTGACTCCTGACTCCTGGATCCGATGGACTACCGGAGCGAGTTCTTCGACTTCGAGGACGTGGTGTTCCTCAACTGTGCGGCCCAGGGGCCTTTCCCGCGGCAGACAGTGGAGGCCATTGAGCAGGCAATTGCGCTGAAGACGCGACCCGACCGGATCCGCGACACCATCTATTTTCGTTTGCCAGATGAAACCCGGCAGGAGCTGGCCGCGTTGCTGGGCGGGCAGCCGGGCAACTACGCAATCACCAACGGGGCTTCTGACGGCGTCTTCGCCGTGGCGCGCGGGCTAAGTTGGGAACGCGGCGACGAAGTGCTGGTGGCCGAAGGCGATTTCCCCTCCAACTTTTTCCCCTGGGCGAACCTGGCGGAGCAGGGTGTCGTCCTCCATTCGCTGGCCGCGGAAGGGGAGCCGGTGCGGGCGGCGCAGTTCCTCAGTGCCCTGAACCGCCGGACCCGGGTTGTCTGCGTCAGCCTGGTGAACTACAACACGGGTTACCGCATTGACCTCGAGCGGCTGGGCGCGGCCTGCCGCGATAACGGGACGCTGCTGCTGGTGGACCTCAGCCAGGCGGCCGGAGCGCTTCCCCTGCGGCTCGATGAGCTGCCCCTCGACGTCGCCGTTTGTGCGGGGTACAAGTGGCTGCTCTCCCCTTACGGCACCGGCTTTGCTTACTTCCACGCCGACGCGCTGCGGCGCCTGCGAGTCACCGACGTCTACTGGCAGGCCGTGGAGGGCGCTGAAGACTTCAACCGCCTGCCGGGCAGTGGATGGAGGCTGGAGCCGGACGCGCGCCGCTTCGACAGCACCGAGACTGCCAGCTTCCTCAACGTTTCGGCTTTGCTGGCCTCGCTGCGGTTCCTGAACCGGGTGGGCGTGGAGCGGATCGAGCGCCACGCGCTCGGCCTGCTGGACCGCCTGCTGAAGCGACTGCCGCCGGCCTACAGGGTGGAGAGCAGCCTGGAGCCGGCTGAGCGCTCCACCGTCCTGGCGTTGGCGGCGCACGACCCGGCGGCCACCGCCCGCGCCCATGAGGCGCTGCTGGCCGCGCGCGTCATCGTCAGCCGCCGCCAGGACCGCCTCCGCATCTCGCCCAACATCTACAACACCGAGGCCGACATCGAGCGCTGCCTGGAAACGCTCCGCTCCACCGCCTAGTTGGGTGCTTCATGAGCCTGTTGGTGATCCAGCCGGGAGCCATCGGGGACCTGGTTCTGTCGCTGCCCGCACTCAGAGCGCTGCGCGAGACCTGGGGCGCCGACTACACGGAGGCCTGGACGGAGCGGGCGAACACGGACCTGCTAGACCACCCCAACTACGCCAACCGGGTAAGGCCGCTGGCCGAAACCGGCCTGGACAGCTATCCGCTGCCCGTCCGGACGCTGGCCGTCCTCCGGTCATTCGACCGAGTGGTTTCGTGGCGCGGCGCAAACCTGCCCGAACTGGTCGCCGCGGTGACCGAGGCACAGCCGCGCGCTTGGTTCTTGCCGCAGTTTCCGCCGGCGGGCATCTCCAAGCACCTGTGTGACTTCCGCCGAGAACAGCTCGCCACCCTGCTCGGCCGCGAGCTGGACCAAGCTCAGGGCCGGCCCTGGGAGCCGGAGGTCTTCTTCCACGAGTCGGATCTGGCGTTTGCCACGGGCTATCTTGCCGCAGAGGGGGCCGCGGGGCGGCCGGTGGCGGTGTTGCACCCAGGGGCAAGTGGCAAGCAGAAGCGGTGGGATGCGGCCCGCTTCGCCCTGCTCGCTTTGGAGCTGGAGCGGCGTTGGAACGCCCGGGTCTTGCTCACGGAAGGTCCACTCGACCGGGAGGCAGTGGCAGAGATGCTGGCCGCGGCGCCCAGCCTTTCACCGCGGCGGGTTCTCCTCAGCAACCTGCGCCTCCTGGCCGCCGTGCTCGCCAGCGCCGACCTGTTCGTGGGCAACGACACCGGGATCGCGCATCTGGCC
>CAYVGN010000004.1:0-3405 GCA_964451215.1 uncultured Acidobacteriota bacterium | reverse complement strand
GGTCAGCCCCACACTGGACGCGGCGACCGAGGCGGTGAAGGCTCTGCTCGGGGAAAGAGGCCTCCGCTGCGTGTAGCACCCGTGCACGCCAGGCCGAGCTGGCATGCTCCTTCTTTGCGGAACCAGACTTTCACGCCAGTGATCCGCCAGACCAACACGGCCCGAGGATGCGCTCTGAGATGCGCTGCAGCCGTTCTGTGTGCTTCCCTCTGGGTGGCCGCGCAAACTGTGCCGCCGGAGCGGCTCGGAGTATACACCTGGCTGGGACAGACGCCGGACCAGAGGCCGCAGGCAAGCCGGTCGAAGTCCGTGGATGCCTTGACCCAGGCCCTAACCGACATCCATCGGCTAGGGTTTGGCGCGGTGCGGATTTTCCTGGGAGGCCGCTACGACTACCTCCGGCGCTCCCACTCCAGCCTCCGCTTCCGTGACGTGCGCAAGCTGGTAACCCTGTCCAAGATCCTGGCTCTCCCGCGCTACCGGCGACTCCTCGAACACCCTGCCTTCAAAACCGTCTGGTTGACCGCCTACCCCGTCTTCGACGATGGTCAAGGACCCGACGAGATCAACCTGGGGCGCCAGGTCACCGCCCGCGAATGGGACGAAGAATCCCGGCAAATTCGGGAGATGGTCGAATGGCTCTACCGGCACTTCGGCGATCGGGACAAGACCGTTTTGATCAGCAACCACGAAGCCGACGAAAAACTGCTGGAGGTGCTCAACGCTACCGGCCGCCCCGAACTGGCCGTCGCCAACGTAACCTTGGACCTGGGCAGGCGCTTTCAAGCGGTAGCCGATGCGCGGCGCGCGTTCCCCTCGGCCCGGCTGAGGGTTTTCTGTGGAGTCGAGATTTCGCTTTGGAAACTGAAGCTCGGTCACACTCCCGCCGGAAGCTATGCCAAGGGTCCCGGCGGCATCAACGCTCTGGAAGCCGTGCTGCCTCAACTTCGCTTTGACTTTGTTTCCTTTTCGGCGTGGGAGACGGTGGCGCGCACCGATGCGGACAGAGCATTGTCTCAAGCCCTCGATGAGATCGTTGCGCGCACGCGCGGGGGGCTGACCCCCGAAGGCCGGGCCTTCTTTGGGCCGCGCCACGTCTTGGTCGGCGAGTTCGGGTACGCGCGCGAGTGGAAGCTTCCACCTGCTCAGGTGGCGGCCGGCATCCGGGCGGTCTGTCGCGCAATCGCCTCGGGTCGCGCTCCCTACGCCGTCTACTGGCAGCTCTACGATAACGTGGACGGCGACGTGAAGGGCTTCGGGCTGATTGACCGTCAGGGAAAACTGACCTGCGCAGGGGTCGCGTTGCTCACCGAGTTACGCGGAAGACGCCCGGCCAGCGCTCGCCATACATCTTGCCCGGAATAGGCGAAGCCGTCGGGCGCTACATCATCACGACAGGCAGTAGCCAAATGAAGCGTCTGGCCTTGTGCCGGGCATGGCGTCCCGTTCAGCGACAGAGCTAACGAGTGAGGCGACCGATGGGAGGACCCAGCCGGGATGCGGTCAGGCCGCGCTGGGCATAGTAGTTGCGCTCGTGCAGGTTGCGGTACACACGGCCGGCGATTTCCGCCGCCCACGATCCGTCCGTGTAGCGCCCGCCCCTCAGCAGCACCACTACCGTCAACTGGGGATTGTTGGGGGTCTCGTAAGAAGCGAACCAGCCGAGCCGCGTTCCGCCCTCGCTGCAAGTGCCCGTCTTGCCCAGCACCTGGTCGTACGGGTCGTCCAGGCCCCGCGCCGTCCCGTAGCTAACTGCGGCCGTCATCCCTTCCCGCAACACCGGCAGCAGATCCTTCACCTCGTCCAACACGCGCTTGACGTGCGGCTGGAAGGATTCCACCTCTGCCTCGGTACGCGGGTGCTGCAGGTAGTAAAGCGTGCCGCCGTTGGCGACGGCCGAAACAAACGCGGCGAGTTGCAGCGCCGTGACACTGATCTCCTCGCCGAAGCTGCACATGCGACCCAGGCTCCGGATCCGCGGCGGCTCCTCGGGGAAGGTACCGACCTGCTCGCCGGGGATCTGCCAGCCCGCCCGTTCGCCAAATCCGAACCGGTGGGCGTACTCGCTCAGTTTCTCGAAGCCAAGTTTGCGGCCGACCCGATCAAAGAAAGGGTTGCTGGAATGAGCCAGGGCTTCGGTCAGGGTCATCGTCGAGCGCCGCCCGAGTCGCACCGCCGTGCCCTTGGTCAGGACCCCCTCGTGGAGCGCGGCCAGCGCCACCGGCAGCTTGATCGTCGAACAGGGAGCGTAGCTGTGCCCCAGCGCCAGGTTCTGGTTGACCATGGCCAGTATCCGGCCGCTGTTGGGATTCACGACGACGATGCTGCCGTTCAACGGTCCCAGCGCGTCCACCGAGGCCTGTCGCACGATCGGGTCTTCTCCGCCGGCGTGGTCGCCCTCGGTGGGATCGGCCAGGAAGGGACTGGTGGTCCAGACCCGGCGATAGCGGCGACGATGGCGTCCTCGGCTACTCCGAGCCGCTACCGCCACTTTGCTGCGACCGCGCGACTTCTGCCGGGAGACACTGCGCTTGGACGGGGTGTCCACCACGTCGCGAGGCTTGGAAGGAGTGCGCCGCCGTGTCGTGCGGGCCCATGCGGCTGCGACGGAAAGCACCAGGGTCAGTAGCAGGACCCAAAAGGTACGGCCAAGCGGGCACGGATTCATAGGCTTGCCAGGACTCAACTCCGCTGTTTTTCCACCTGAACGTGGTGAGGAGGTCGGGAAAAAGCAGGACCTTCCCCGCGCCTTGCCTCCCCTGGAGTCTCGCACAATCCAAGGGTGGCTTGGCCTGAAAGGCATGGCCATTCTCCTGGTAAGAGACACTTCTGTCCAGCGGAATGTTGCGGGCTGTACAAACCCAGGCACTCCTCGTGGGTTCCGCAGATTCGCGATTCTGCGGCCCGGCTCCGGCTGTCAGCGTGGGATTGGCTTTCCGCGCTGCGATGGAACGGGCGGTGAGGCAGCGGGCGTGCTGCCGCCGGTTCCGCTTGCAGCGGCTGCTCCGGCCGCCGCCACGCCCGGCAAAGGCAACCCCAATGCCTTGCGCACTTCCAGTTCCAGCTTTTGGCGCACGTCGGAGTTCTCCTTCAGGAAGAGGCGGGCATTGTCGCGGCCCTGGCCGATCCGCTCATTTCGGAAGGAGAACCAGGATCCACTCTTCTCGACGATCCCTTTTTCCAACCCCACGTCGAGCAGGTCACCCTCGCGGGACACGCCTTCCCCGTAAAGGATGTCGAATTCCGCATCCCGGAAGGGCGCGGCCAGCTTGTTTTTTACCACCTTGCATTTGGTGCGGTTGCCGATGACGACCTCGCCGTCCTTCAGCGCGGCGATGCGGCGGATGTCCATGCGCACCGAGGCGTAAAACTTCAGCGCGCGACCGCCGGTGGTGGTTTCCGGGT
>CAYVGN010000003.1:0-21993 GCA_964451215.1 uncultured Acidobacteriota bacterium | reverse complement strand
TTGCGCCTTTATGGACTACCTCTGGAGTCCCTGGCGCTACCAGTACGTCACCAGCGCCGGCGAGCCTTCCGGGTGCCTGTTCTGCGAGCATTTTCGCAGCCAGGACGACGAAGCCAACTACGTCGTATACCGCGGGCGCTTCAGCTTCGTGGTCCTGAACCGCTACCCGTACACCAGCGGCCACCTGATGATCGCGCCCTACACCCACGTGCCGGACCTGAGCAGCGTGGAGTTGCCGGCGCTGGTGGAGATGGTGGAGCTGGCCCGGGTGGCGGAGGGCGCGCTCCGGGCCGAGTATCGCCCCGAAGGGTTCAACGCCGGGATCAACATCGGGCGCTGTGCGGGCGCCGGCGTGGCCGGCCACCTGCACCTGCACCTGGTTCCCCGCTGGTGCGCCGATTCCAGCTTCATGACCGTCGTCGGTGAGACTCGCCTGCTCCCGGAAGACCTCCCCACCACCTACCGCAAGCTCCGGCCCCACTTCGAGCGCCTGAAATAGCGATCAGCTCTCAGCCATCAGCTTTCAGCTCTCAGCTTTGGGCCCGGTGATTGTCGGCTATCATCTCCCTTCCCTCAGTACGGATGGGGAAGCTGATCGCTGGCCGCTGAAAGCTGAAAGCTTCATTGGAGTTGAGCAATGAACAAGATTGGGTTTATCGGTCTGGGTGTGATGGGGGCGCCGATGGCCGCGCACCTGCTGGCCGCGGGCTATTCGCTGCGCGTGTGGAACCGGACGGCGGCCAAGGCGGAGTCGCTGGTGGGGAAGGGAGCAGCGCGCGCGGCGACGCCGGCCGGGGCGGCCGCCGACGCCGACGCAGTAATCACCATGGTCGCCGACGACGCCGCCCTGCGCCAGGTCAGCTACGGCCAGGTGGGCCTGCTGACGGCCCTTCCCGCCGGCGCCGTGCATATCAGCATGGGCACCGTCTCCGCTGAGGTGGCGGCGGAGCTGGCCGCCGCGCACCGGGCCCGCGGCAGCGAGTTCCTCAGCGCCCCGGTCTTTGGCTCCAGGGAGTCCGCGGCCGCCAGGCGTCTCTGGGGGATCGCCTCGGGGGCTCCCGGTGCCTTCCGGCGCTGTTGCCCGGTGCTCGAAGCCATGGTCCAGGGCGTGACCTATGTTGGCGAGGACCCGGCCGCCGCGGCGTGGATCAAGATCCTGGTCAACATGCTGATCTCGTCCGCCATCGCCAGCATGGTTCAGGTGTTCACCACTGGCCAGCGCCTGGGCGTGCCGCCCGCAACGGTCATGGAAGTGATTCGCTCGGTGTTCAACTCGCCGGTCTACGAGCGCTACGGCAGCCGTCTGGTCTCGCGCGACTTCTCCCTGCACTTCCCGCTGAAGCTGATGCTGAAGGACATCACCCTGATGTTGGAGATGGGAGGGGCCGCGGGAGTACCGCTGCCGCATGCCGCCGCCACCCGCGAGATGGTGGTGGCAGCTGTGAGCCAGGGCTTCGCGGAAAAGGACGCTGCCGGCGGCTTGATGCAAGCCTGGGAGCGAGCCTCGAGCAAGGACGCCTCTTGATTTTCTCCTAGCTAACTCTTAGGCTACTTCTATGAAAGCAAGGGTCTCCCGAGAGGGAGAAGTTATCATTCCGGAGCCCCTTCGGCGCCGGCTGGGAATCGGTGCGGGTGCGATCCTCGACTTTGCGGAGGAGGAAGGGAAACTGGTCGCCAGGAAAGTCTCGGAGGAAGACCCGATAGAAGCCGTTTGCGGCATCTTGCAGGATCTGGGGAAGAGCACGGACGAATTGATCACCGAGTTGCGCGGTGAAGTGGATACGATTTGATTACAGCTGTCGATACCAGCGTCCTGCTCGACCTTTTCCTGCGAGACCCCACCTACGTCGCTCCGTCCAAGAACGCGCTCCGCTCTTCCCTTTCAGAGGGGCGTGTGGTTGCCTGTGAAGTTGTCTGGGCGGAGGTTTCTGCTTTCTTCCCCACCGTCGGAGATGCCCAGCGAGCGATCCAAGGCCTCGGGGTTGAATTCAGTCCAATGCAACTCGAGGCCGCATTGCTGGCGAGCGCAGTGTGGAAAGCCTATCGCACTCGAGGCGGCCAGCGTCGCCGCATCGTGGCTGACTTCCTGATTGGCGCACATGCGCTTACGCAGGCAGATCACCTGCTGACGCGCGATCGCGGCTTTTACCGCTACTACTTCTCCGATCTTTCGATCGTGGATCCCTCAGTATAACCAGCCGATTCGCGCCCGGTCCCTCCCACCAACCGGCGTGCCGACGGCCCCCGCAGCCCGGCCTGAGGCAGCGCTTCGGCTGCGGGGCTTGACAGTCGTTTCCGTTCGGCGTAGCATCCGCCCAGTAAGCGCCTGGGCGTAGAGGCCCGCGCAGGTCGGCGTCAGGGGCGGCGCGTGGCCCGCATAACGAGAGGAACGGTGAATATGAACAGCAGAAGCTGTCTATTGCTGATGCTTGCCTTGGCGGTGCTGCTCGGCGCGCTGCCGGCGGCAGGCCAATCCGACCGCGGCACTATCAGCGGCGTGGTAATGGATCCGAGTGGCGCGGTCACCCCAAACGCCGAGGTCATACTTACGAACACGGCCACGGGAGTCGTCAGCCGGGCCACGGCCAACGAGGTCGGCTTCTATACCCTCTCGAACGTTCCCATTGGCAAGTACGAACTCAAGATCACTGCTCCCGGATTTAAGGTGTACACCCGGTCCGGCATTCCGCTGACTGTAGGCCAGACCTTGCGCCTGGACGTAACGCTGGAACCCGGCCAGGTCTACGAGAGCATTACGGTCACCGCCGAGCCCTCGTTGCTAAAGGTGGACACCGCGCAGACCTCCACGACGGTGCAAAGCGCGGCCATCAAGGACCTGCCGCTTTCCTTCGATGGCGGTCGGGCCATGGAGAGCTTCGCCTACGCCTTGACGCCCGCTGTCGAAGGCAACAACTGGACCTCATACATTGCCGGCGGGGCAGCATTCAGCAAAGAGGTGCTGATTGACGGCATCTCCGCCACGTCGCAGATTCAGGGCCACGTGGGCGAAACCAGCCCGCCCGTGGAAGCTGTGCAGGAGTTCAGCGTGCAGACCAGCGGCATGTCGGCCGAATACGGCCACAGTTCTGGCGGCGTCTTCAATTTTGCGCTGAAGTCTGGCACGAACGAGCCGCATGGCAGCGCCTTCTACTACTTGAGGAACGAGGCGTTCAATGCCAACTCGTGGATGAACAACTGGCGCCTCAGCCAGTCCCCGGGCGACCCGCGCTATAAGCGCGCGCCTGACCGGCACTTCATCGGCGGCCTCAGCACCGGCGCGCCGTTTATCCTTCCCAAGCTATACAACGGCCGCAACAGAACCTTCGTTTTCGGGGCGTTCGAGAAATACACAAAATCGAACTACCAGTTGAGCCAGAGTTATCCCGCTACCGTGCCCATTCCGGATTTCCTGAACGGCGACTTCAGCAAGTTGCTCAGCCCGACGGTCGTAGGTCAGGATGCCCTGGGCCGGGATGTGCGCTCCGGCCAGATCTTCGATCCCCTGACGCTGCGGCAAGTGGGCGGAAGGTGGGTATCGGACCCGTTCGCAGGGAACATCATCAGCCCGCAAAGCAGGTTGAGCAGCGTCTCGAAGAAGGTGGTGGACATCTATCGGAAGAGCTATCAGCCGATGATTCCGGACCGGCTCACCAACAACTCCACTTTAACGGCAGCCAACAATCCCTGGTTCCACCAGACCCAGTTAACGGTCAAGGGCGACCATGCATTCTCGGATCGCAACAAGCTGAGCGGCTCGTTCACCTGGAGCCAGCGCCCCCGCATCCTGGCGGACCAGGGCGGTGTCTGGGATCCACTGGATCCGGAGGGCGCCGGCGGGCCCTTCGCCAAAGCGCGCTTCCAGAAAGTCAGCGGTCGCCAGGCCCGCCTGAGCGACAACTGGACTATTTCTCCGAGGCTGGTCAACACCTTGTCCGTGGCCCTCAACCGTTATCGCAACCCGAGCACTTCCAAACAGCTCGGAAAAGACTGGAACAAGTACCTGGGGCTGGAGAATTCCACCACCGCCACGCTGTTCCCGGTGATCAACTTCGGCAGCGCGGTCAATGGCGTGGCAACCACGGGCATTGGGTATAACGCCAGCGGCTGGTACGTAGGCAACACTTACACCGTTGGCGACTCGCTGATCTGGTCGAAGGGGCGCCACACCATGAAGTTCGGGGGGCAGCTTTGGAGACAGCAGATCAACAGCCACGCCGGGCTGGACACCCTGACTTTCGGTTTCTCCAACGCGACTACCGGAGTGCCGGGCGCCACCTGGGCGAACCGGGTCGGGTTTGGTTTTGCCGGCTTCCTGCTGGGAGCGGTGGACAGCGCCAGCAAGGCCGTGCCCTTTGACCTGTATGGGCGCCGCGACTACGTCGAAACCTACTACCAGGACGACATCAAGCTGACCCGCCGCCTGACTGTGAACCTGGGGTTGCGCTGGGAGCAGGCCCAACCCCTCCACGAGAAGTATGGCCACTGGGCCAACTTCAATCCGGATGTGGTGAATACCAAGTACAACCTGAAAGGAGCCCTGGAGTTTCTGTCGGGTCCCGGCGACTCTTTCGAGCGCAACAAGGACTGGAAGGAGTTCGCGCCGCGCCTCGGGGTGGCCTGGCGGGCCAGTGACAAGGCGGTGGTCCGCGGCGGCTACGGCATCTTCTACACCCCCATCGGAATCAACTACTGGTCCGGAGTGCCGTATGGATTTGCGCCGGGGTACCGTGGGACAAACGAATGGACCGTCTCGGGCAATCTGCCCCGCTTCAACTGGGATTCCGGCTATCCCGATCGGTACCAGGCGCCAGCCAAGGACGCTACCGCTCTCCCGTGGGGTGTGGTGAAAGTGGATCCCGACAGCCTCTTCCAGGGTTACACCCACCAGTTCAACATCAGTTTCCAGTACGAGCTCGCTCCGAGCCTGCTGGCGGAGGCCACCTACATGGGCAACCGTGGCCGGCGCCTGCACCACGGCGCCCTGTACCGCAACCAGCCGCTGCGGGAGGCCTATGAGGACCCCAAAGTGAATCCCACGGCCTGGGTTTCCGATGCCGCTGGCGCATCGGCGGCCGGCGTGCCCTATCCTTATCCCGGTTTCTCCGGGTACGCCGGAATGGCTCTGCAGCCCTTCCCTCATGTGGCGGCCGTGACCTGGGGACCGGTTTACTCGGTGGGCACCAACACCGGTGCTTCCGGCTATGATTCGTTCCAACTGCAACTGACCAAGCGTACCTCTCGTGGACTCACGGGACAGGCCTCCTACATCCTGTCCAAGGCTCGCGGAAACATCGAGACATCGTTCGACGAGGCCTGGGACGCAGTCGGGGGCATCCAGGACATGCGCAACCTGAAGCCCGAGGCCGACACGGTTCTGTCCTTCGACCAGACCCATATTTTCAAGGGCTATCTCCAGTACGAGTTGCCGGTGGGGCAGGGCCGCCGGTTCCTCGACCGCGCCCCGGGCTGGCTGAATGCCCTGGTAGGTGGCTGGAATATCTCCTGGATCTACCGCTATAACACCGGCAGCCCGTTGGGCATTTCGCCCAACGTCTGGTACCCCGGTTGGGATGGGGCCGTTTACGCCGACTGGAATCGGAGCGCGGACCTGTCGCGCAAGTTCGATACCACCCGCTTCAATCCGGGCGTTCAGAACGACCCGGTTAACCTGTATTTTGACCGGAGCGCTTTCTCCAATCCAACGAGTCACAAACTCGGCAACGGCATGCGCCGTTACGAGGGGCTGCGAGGGTTTGGCTGGTCGAATGAGGACGTCGGGCTGCTCAAGTATTGGCACTTCAAGGAAAGAGCCAACCTGCAGTTCCGCGCGGAGATTTTAAACCTCTTCAACCGGCACCATTTTGCCAACCCCAATACCGGCTTGGCGAATCAGACCAATTTCGGCTTCGTAACGGGCATGACGGGCAGCCCCCGCAACATCCAGCTTGGATTACGGCTGGGCTGGTGAGGCCCAACAGAAACCGGCGCGGCTGGCCGTGGGCAACGGCCGGCCGTGCCTGGAGAAGCTAGCGCAGACCCGGTGAGAAACGGCAGAGGCTGGCGCCGGACTTCCTCGTCGGCGCACACGCCCAGCTCCAGGCCGACCGGTTATTGACGCGCGACCGCGCTTTCTATCGAAAGTGCCTGGCGCAGTTTGCCATCCTTGATCCCGGCAAGACGCGAACTTGATTTCGTCAGTCCGCGGCTTCTGGAGAAAGTCTCCCCAGATGTGGAATAATCGGCGGCGGGCATGGGCAAGATCCGCATCCTCCCCGACAACATCGCCAACAAGATCGCGGCCGGCGAGGTGGTGGAACGGCCCGCCTCGGTGGTGAAGGAACTGGCGGAGAACGCGATCGACGCCGGGGCCTCGCGCCTGCGGATCGAGGTCCAGGCCGGGGGCAAGAAGCTGGTCCGGGTGGTGGACGACGGTTGCGGGATGGTGCGCGACGACGCCCTGCTGGCCTTCGAGCGCCACGCCACCAGCAAGCTGCGCAGCGCCGAGGACCTGCTGTCGGTGGCCACGCTGGGCTTTCGCGGCGAGGCCCTGCCCTCCATCGCCGCCGTCTCGCGGCTGGTGCTGGAAACGCGCGCGGCCGAGGAGCCGTCCGGCACGCGCGTGGAACTCGCCGGCGGGCGCCTGCTGGACGTGCGCGAGGCGGGCATCCCCGTCGGCACCAGCGTCACGGTGCGCGACCTGTTTTACAACATCCCCGCCCGGCGCAAGTTCCTGCGCTCGGAGTCCACCGAGCTGGCCCACATCGCCTCGCTGGTTACCCACTACGCCCTGGCCCACCCCGAGCGACACTTTTCCCTCACCTCCTCCACCGGCGAACTGCTGAACGTCGCGCCGGTTGTGACGCCCCGCGAGCGCCTCTTCCAGATATTCGGCCCGGAGACGCTGGAGCAACTGGTCGAGCTGGGAACGATTGAGACCGAACTGGTCATCCCGGGGCCGACATCGGCCCCGCCGCCAGGGTTCACCCCGGAGCACCCGGCCGCCGGTTCCGACGCCGAGCGGCAGGGGGCGGTGAAGAGGCTGCGCCTCAGCGGGTTCATTTCCCGCCCGCAGTTCCAGAAGCCCAACCGCAACTCTATCTTCATCTTCGTCAACCGGCGGCTGATCCGCGACCGGCTGCTGCTGCACGCCATCAGCGAGGCCTACCGCAACCTGATCCCGGCCGCCAGCTTCCCGCTGGCGTTGCTGTTCCTGGAGCTTCCCTTCGACGAGGTAGACGTGAATGTGCACCCCTCCAAGATCGAGGTGCGCTTCCGGCACCAGGGCTTCATCCACGATTTTGTGCGCGACGCGCTGCGCCGGCGGCTGACCGAATCGCGGCCCGTCTCCACCTTTCCCCTCAGCGCCCCTCCGGTTCTGGAGCCGCGGCCGGTCTTCGGCCCTGCCACGCCGGCAGTAATACCGGGGGCGACGGCCGGGCCGGAAGAACTGCCTGTTTCGGCTGACCCGTTCGCGCTTCGCGCACCGCGCCTCGAGCCGGAAACCCGGCGGTTCATCTTCCCCGCCGAGGGCGCAATGGAGCTGCGGCGCGAGCTGGGGCCTGCCGCGCCGCCTTCCGCCGCAGAGCCCGGCTTGGTGCCGGGCCCCTCGCAAGCAGCCGAGGAGGCGGTTGCCATACTGAACGAGCTGGCGGGCCTGCGCCCGCTCGGCCAGATCAAGGAAAGCTTCATCGTGGCGGCCAGCGAGGACGCGCTGTGGATCATTGACCAGCACGTGGCCCACGAGCGTGTGCTGTTTGAGAAGACGCTGCGCGATCGCGCGGCCGGCCGCGCCCAGGGCCAGCAACTGCTGATGCCCCTGGTCATCCAGCTCACCCCGCAGCAGCAGGCCGCCCTGGAGGAGATCCGGGCGGAACTGGAAGCCAACGGGTTTGCGATCGAGCCGTTCGGGCGGCGCACGGTGGCGGTGAAATCGGCCCCGGCCGGCATCCCCGCCCAGGAGATCGAGAAGATGCTGCACGAGCTGCTGGACGGGCTGGAGAGCACCCATTCCCGTCCACTCGACGACGCCCGCCGCCGCGTGGCTGCCTCCATCGCCTGCCACGCCGCCATCAAGGTGAACATGCCGCTGGACCCGAAGAAGATGCAGTGGCTGCTGGACGAGCTGGCGCGCACCGAAGCGCCCATGAGCTGCCCACACGGCCGCCCGGTCCTCCTCAAGTACTCCCTCAAGGAAATCCTGAGGGCGTTTCACAGGCTGTAGGCTATAGGCTATAGGTGCAGTGGCAGGTTGCAGTGGCAGGTTGGAGTGGGTGTACTGGATCATCTCCGCAAGCTGTTAACCTGCAATCTCTGACCTAACCTGTAACCTACCACCTGCAGCCTGTAACCTGCCACCTGCAGCCTGTAACCTGCCACCTATGGTCATCGCCATTGACGGCCCCGCCGGGGCGGGCAAGAGCACGGTGGCGCGGCTGCTCGCCGAGCGCCTCCAATACGCTTACGTGGACAGCGGCGCCATGTATCGGGCGGTGGCGCTGTTGGCTCTGCGCCGCCGCCTGGCGCTCACCGACGCCCCAGCCCTGGAGGCGCTGGCAGGCCAGATCGCCTTCCGCTTTGTCCCCTCGCCGCAAGGGAACCGCCTGCTGATTGAGGGCGACGACGTCACCGATGCCATTCGCGCGCCGGAGGTGAGCGAGGCGGCGTCCATTGTCTCCACGGTGGCCGGCGTGCGGCGGGCGTTGGTGGCGCGCCAGCGGGAACTTGGCCGCTCCGGCCGCCTGGTCATGGAGGGACGAGACATCGGCACCAAGGTTTTTCCCCATGCCCAGGTGAAGGTCTTCCTGGACGCGGCGCCACAGGAGCGGAGCCGGCGCCGCCTGCTGCAGTCAGAGGCGGAGGCGGGCCCAGGGGTTGGCGCGGAAACCGCCACCAGACAGCAGCGGCTGCAAGAAACGATGGCGGCTCTCGGCGAGCGCGACCGCCGGGACCGCAAGCGGGCCGACTCCCCGCTGGTCCCCGCCCCTGACGCCGTCTACCTCGACAGCACCTCGATGACGGTGGAAGAAGTGGTGCGGGCGATTCTGCGGCTGGTGGAAGAACGCTCGGCCAGCCGCCCTGCGGGTGACCTCTAGCGTCACGGCGACAGAAGCGCCCGGCACCACGGCGCCGCTGGCCCCCTCACGGCGCCCAAGACGGTGACCGACCCCTGCCCCAATCACCGCGGCCCTTCCGGCGCAATGCTGCAATGGAAGGCAGCTACTGGCCGAGGATGTCGAACGTGGTCGTGCCCGGCTGCCGCACCTTGAAATAGATCTTTTCCCACTCCTTGTGAACGGGGTGGTCAGCGTAGGTCTTCAGGGCGGCCTCGTCCGCCATCTCCATGCAAACGCCATGCCGGCGGACGACCCGGCCCACTTCCGCGGTCACCTTCGGCTCGCCACCCGCCAGCTTCTTCCGTGCCTCGGCATCGGCCACGCTGAAGATATTCAACGGCAGGCGGAGCTTGCCGTACCACACCCTGCTCACCCCCTCAATCTTCGCGGGCAGGTCGTCGGTGGCCTTGTAGAAGGCCTGCCATTCAGCTTCGGTGGCTGAATCAATGGGGGTAAACACGAAGCAATGCATCAGTTTCTTTTCGCCGGCCGCCAGGGTGGTGGCAAAGAGGAACAGGGCGGCGAGACAGGCCAGGCGTCGAAGTTGCGTCAACTTGTGCATCGGTCCTCCAAGGCTTTGGCTCGGATGGCCGGGCCGCGTCTCGGTATAGCCGGCGGGCCCAGCCCCCGGCGCCCTCAGAGCATAGCGCATCCGCCGGTTGCGGTCAGCGGTCATTGCTGTTGCCGGCTGCGCGAGCGACCGGCCCAGGACCACGCCGGCACACGCGCCGGCCGCGGAGTCAGGTGTTTGCCTCCAGATACTCCCGTACCCGGCGCAGGTGTTCCCGCAGCGCGGCAGGCTCGTGGATGAAGGAAACGACCAGGTGGTATGGCTCCATGTCGTAAAAATAGCCGGGGTGCACGAGGAGGCGTTGGTGGCGCAGCAGGTCGAGGCTGGCGCGGTCTTCGTTGCGGTTGATCGGCAGCGTCAGGTAGAAGCCGCCCCGCGGAGGCACGTACTCCATGCCCGCCAGCAGCCCGAGGGCGGTCTGGTGGCGCTCGGCGACCGAGCGGGCGTAGCCGCGCTGGAACGCCTGCCCGAGGCGGAAAATCTCGGGCACGGCGAACTGGGCAATCTCGTTCACAGGGAGGAACGTATCCGACATCAGTTCCAGGGCGGAGGCGGCCCTCCGCACCAGGGTGGGGTCGCCGGTAATGGCAATCCAGCCGATCTTCATCCCCGGCAACGCAAACATCTTGGAGAAGCCGTTCAGCGTGAAAACCAGCGGAGCGGAGGTGGCGGCGGCCCTGGGGAGAGAAGGCAGGCCGAAGAGGAACTCGCTGAACACCTCGTCGGCGATGACCGCCAGTTGGTGCCGGGCGGCGATGGCCGCCAGCCCGGCCAGCTCCTCCGCCCCGGCCACCGCCCCGGTCGGGTTGTGCGGAGAGACCAGGACGATGGCCCGCGTGCGGGTGCTGACCTGATGGTCCAGGTAGTCCAGGTCCATCGCCCAGTTCCTCGACTCCACCAGCCGGTAGGCAGCCAGCCGCACGCCGGCCAGGCCGGCGATGTGCTCGAACAGGGGATAGCAAGGGCGGGGACAGAGAACCTCGTCGCCGGGTTCGCACAGCAGCTTGAAGCAATACCAGTAAGAGAGGCTGGTGCCCGGGGTGAGCAGAACCTGTTCCGGGGAGAGGTTCAGCGGCCCATAGAATTGGGCAACCGCTTGCCGGGCCGCGGGCTGCCCGAACGGGTCCGGCTGGTAGATTCGGGCCGCCTCAGCGGCTCGCGTCAGGATGCCACCCAGCGTCTCCTGCGGGAAGATGATTCCGTGCTCGTTGACATTGCCACTGGCCAGGTCCACCACCCGGCCGCCCGAGGCCAGTATCTCGTCCCGCAGTTGGTACAGCCGATTCTTGGGCGGCTCGCTTTCGGCTACGAACGGCGAGGAAAACATCAGAGAAAACTGAAGCCAGCAGCGTGACCGCCTGGGAAAGCGCGCTTGCTAGCGCCGCCATCTTGCCTGGTGTCACTTACTTTGTTGTTCTGCACCGTGCCCGAGGGTGTCATTCCGAGGCCGACGGTTTCTGTCGGGCCGAGGAATCTGCTTTTCGATGAGGCGGTTCGGGTCGAAAAGCATCCCGCCCTGCGGGATCGCTGCGCTCGCAATGACAGAACTACGGGATCTCGCCAGCTCAAGTAAGTAACATTCGGCATCTTGCCGGCACGCCCCTGGTGAGAAGTCCAAAGTCCATATCCTCGTCCCGCCAGTCCCACTTCCGACTTGGGACTTAGGACTTAGGGCTTTGAACTTTGGACTGCAATTTCGGCGCCGCAATGGCGGCGTAGGCGCAGCCCACGTCCTGCTGCTCGGTGGCGCTGCTGGCGCCGATGCCCCACCACCTCCCCGTCCACCATGATCGGGACGCCGCCGGCGGGCTCCTCCGCCATCCAAAGCAACGATTCTACTTGACGAAGTCGAGTCCGTGGGGCACGAGCTGCGGGAAGACGTAGGCGTAGAGCATGATGATCACGCCGACGACGGCGCCCAGGGCGACGCTGGACCAGAAGACGAAGCGGAACAGCGCCCCCTCCTGCCCCACCTGGTTGGTGGCCGCGGTGGCCACCACAATCGTCTGCGCCGCCACCATCTTGCCCATCACCCCGCCGGTGCTGTTGGCGGAAACCATCAGGATGGGATCCAAGCCCAACTGCTCAGCGGTGATCCGCTGCAGGCTGCCGAACAGCGCGTTGGAGGAAGTGTCGCTGCCGGTCAGGGCTACCCCCAGCCAGCCCAGGAAGGCCCCGAAGAAGGGAAAGAGCCTGCCCGTGCGGGTAAAGGCCAGGCCCATCACCGCGTCCATTCCCGAGTAGTGGGTGACATAGGCGAGACCCAGCATGAAGAGGATGGCGATGAGCGCGAACCGCATCCGGTGCAGCGTGGCGCGGAAGACGGTAAAGATGCGTCGCGGCCTCATCCCCAGCAGCAGCCCGGAGATCAGGGCCGACAAGCAGACCGCCGTCCCGGTGGCGGTCAGCCAGGCGAACTGGAACGGCGCCTTCTCCGCCGTCCTTACCGGCACCACCGGCAGGTCGCGGTAGACCGCGTTATGCAGCCAGGGGAAATTGAAGACCATGGTCGTGTACTTCTCCAGCGGCGCCTTTACCTGCGGCAGGCCCCACAGCATCACGAACAGCGTCAGGAGGGCGAAGGGCATCCAGGCCTTTAGCACCTGCTTGCGGCTGTAGCTGTGGCCGACCGGGACACCGACCGAGTTGACCCGCGCGGGACCGGGATCGCCGCCGCTGGCCGCCGCGCCGCGCTCCTCCGGGAAACGCCAGATCTGTTTCGGCCGCCACCAGCGCAGGAAGACCGCCAGTGCCAGCAGCGAGACGATTGAGGCCACGATGTCTACCAGGCTGCTGTCCTGGTAGTTGCCCCAATAGAACTGCGCCAGCCCGAAGCTCAGCCCGGTGACCAGGATGCCCGGCAGCACCTCCAGGGTCTGCTTCCATCCCACCATGGTGCGCACCAGCCAGAAGGCCACCAGCGGCGAGACCAGCGGCAGGATGCGCGCGTTCATCGCCGAGATGTCGCTCTCGTTGAGGCCGGTAACCAGCGCCAGCGTGTGGATGGGAATGCCGATGGAGCCGAAGGCCACCGGGGCGGTATTGGCAATCAGGCAGAGCGCCGCCGCGTAGAAGGGGTTGAAGCCCAGGCCCACCATGATGGCGGCCGAGATGGCCACCGGCGAGCCGAACCCGGCCGCCCCCTCGATGAAAGCGCCGAAGGAGAAGGCGATCAGCAGCGCCTGCAGGCGGCGGTCGGCGGAGATGGCCCCCACCGACTCGCGCATGATCTGGAACTGCCCGCTTTCCACCGCAACGTCGTACAGGAAAACGGCGGCCAGCACGATCCAGCAGATGCGCAGCGCCCCGAAGGCCCCGCCGTAGAGGAAGGAGGCGCCGGCCAGCTTGACCGGCATGCCGAAGCAAACCACGGCGGCTGCCAGGGCCGTTGCCGCACCCGCCATCGCCGCCAGGTGTGGCCGGCTGCGCCGCAGCAGGAACCCGAACAGCACCACCACCGGCAGTGCCGCCGCCAGCGTCGAAACAGGCCACCACCCCGGGCCCCAGGGGTAATAAACCTGCGTCCATGTTCCCGTAGGCATAGAGCCCGCTTTTTACCTTGATTGAAGCCAGAAGGCAAGCAGGACCGGGCTGAAGAACCCGACGCGGATTTCAGGCTGCGCCTCCCCTGCGCCCCAGCGGGGTAGGCGCAGCAGCAGCCTGAAGCCGTCACGCGCAGCTTCGGCACCGCGTTGTGCGCCGCGCTGCGGCAGGACCCGGACGCTCGGCGCGCTCCACACCCAGCCGCCCAGGCCCTGGGCGACCATACACCGCATCTCGTGCTCGCCCGGGCGGGAGAGTTAGAGACCTCCCGCGCCGCTGCGCCCTAGTTCGATGCGGTCAGCCTCGCGCAGATGAGCTTTCCGGACTGTGAAACGCTTCGCCCCATTGCCCAGGAGGAACCGTTGCTCGATCTTGGCGTTCGCGCTCCCAAAGCGATGGACGATCACCTCCGCCCGGTGCGCGCGGCCATGCGGGTACTCCGGAACCAGGGGAAACACACCCGAGGGCACGATCTCAGGCACATTGATGCGTCCGATCTGATCCATAGCGGATGCTGTTTGCACCTATGTCTCAAATCTGGTACAGTAAGGCGGACGTGAAGCCGATCATCTTCCATCCGGCGGCGCGAGATGTCATCCGGGGGTTCCCGAAAGATGTCAGAAGCTGGGTTGGGAGACGGCTCTTCCAGCTGCAGCTCGGGGAGCACTTGAGCATGCCTCAGGCGCGACCGATGTCCATCGTCGCTCCCGGTGTTTCGGAGCTCCGCGTTCGGGGTGAAGACGGCACGTACCGCGTGTTCTACTTCACGTTGGCACCGGAAGGGGTTCTTGTGTTTCACGCGTTCGTCAAGAAGACTCGGGAAACGCCGGCTGCCGAGATTGCACTTGCAAGGAAACGATTGAAGGAGCTTCTCAATGGCTAGAGTGAGACCCGTTGTCGCACGAACCCCCGAAGCCTTGGCTCAAGCACTTGGGCTTTCTCGGGCTGAGGCAAAGGAATGGCAGGTTCGGCATCCACTGTTGAAGCATCTGAAGGAGATCGCTCGGAAGCGAAAGCTGACTCACGCCATGATTGCTGAGCGGGCGGGAACGTCGCGAACCAGGGTGACCGCGATCTTGAATGACAGGCTCGAAAACGTGTCCAGCGATCTTCTGATTCGGATCCTCGGCTCACTAGGGTACAGCGTGAGAGTCAGTATCTCCAGAGTGGATTCTGCCGCTTGGTCGCGTGCCCGTCGGCTGGTTCAGCGTTCCTGACCGCGAATGATAATCCGCTCGCCCGCCACCTCGTGATGCGGCTGGCCAGATAGTTCTATATGTATTGGCCTTCATCCCAGATCCAGGACCTCATGAGGATTGAGGCGGCTGGCGTGTGGCTTGACCGCTCTTCGTCCAACTCAGAACTGTGGGTCGTGGCGAAACTTCCTATGAACGTCATTAGAGCGATCAAGTCCGGCGCGGCCGTTTCGTTGCGCTCGTGGGTGGTCGACATCGATGGAAAACACGTCACCGCGTTTGGCTTCCAAGTGGATGATAATCCGCAGCAGCCGTGCCTCATCTACGGTGCATGTCGAACAGCAGAGCAAGTGCAGAATCTTCGCTCCTTAATGGCCGCGGCGACTTTCCCACTCCAGGTTCACAACGAGATCTTCCTTCCGGTTCTCTATGCCTCTTGCGTCATTGACCCGCAGCTAGCGCGTCCTGCAATCGACGTCACAGTTCCGAATGAATGGCCAGATCCTGAGGGCAAACAGATCAGGGCGCGAGCGCTCGACGTAATACAGGCCTCAGTGGATTGGGATGTCTTGCCTAACGCGATACTGGCCCATTGCAAACAGCCGCTGACGTTTGAGCGGATGCAGCATGTGTCATGGTACATTCCCAGCGGCGGAACAGTCCGATTAGAGGATCAAGATCAAGGTAACGAGCTTGAGAGATTGGCCTTCGAAGCTTTCGAGTACCTGTGTCCCTTTGGCGCGTACCACCAGCCTCAGGTGAAGGTCGGAGGCAAGCTGCGGGAACTGTGCGACATCTTGGCCGTCTCACGTAGACGAGAGTCCGATGAGGAGGGTCTCTTTATCGTTCAGAGCAAGGTCGCTTCAGAGTGGGCCGAAGGCCTGGCGCGCACGACCAGCAGACGGGCTGCTTCCATCCACAAGAGCATCCTGGCCGCAATAAATCAGCTGAAGGGCGCGATCAGGCAGCTCCGAGCTGGAAACTTTGTCTTCCGAGCTGATGGCACACCCATTGAAGTTGATCCGCCCTTGCCCGAACTCAAGACGCTGCTGGAGTCTCTTAACCTCCGCGAGAGAGCGAATAAGGTCGGCCACGGCATTGCTCTCGTTTCGGATATGAACGAGGACGTCGATTGGAAGGATGTTGCCCGCGAACTTATCGCTGCATCTGCCGCCAGCAAGTATTTTTTTCATGTCCTCGACCTTCGCGAGCTTCAGCGACTCGTAACCTACTCAGGCGGCAGGCCAGCTCTATTCGAGGGCCATCTGGTGCGGCGGTGGGAATTAGTGGTCCAAAGCGGAAGTGCGCTCGTGCGATCCAGCTTTCTGCATGAATCCAAGCCTCCTAAACCATTCGTCTGAGAACTGCACATGATCTCCACCCGGAAGCTCGTAAGATGGAAGCGCGCAAAGACTACCGGTCCATAACACGAATCGTGATGGATCGCTCGTCGGTGCGGCGTGCCGCTGTGGTGATGCGCTTCGTGACGGTGTAGACCTGGCCGGCTGTGCCGCCTGAGAGCCACACGGTGCTCGTAGTCGTCGTGTTTGTCTGGCTCAGCAGTGCCAAGCCGGCGGGCACGGTCCACTGGCTGGTCTGGATCGTGTCCCCTTTCAACCAGCGTGACCATTGGATCATGTAATCCAGAACCGGGCTCGAGTCTTTTGTGAAGCTGTTGCTCACGCCTTGCTGCTCCTCTCCTCCCTTGGCACCGGGGACGAACGACTTTCGTTTGGCTTGAGCTGGCGCGGATCGGCTCCAGGATCTGCTCGCAGAACTCGCGCAGCACTGGCAGCACGTCGCCGGGCGGCGAGTTGGGCAGGCCGTGCGAGTTGCGGTTAAACTCCCCCAGCGTGAAGTGTTCGCTCAGCTTCATTGGAGGTTCGGGTTGTTAGGCGACCTCGACGGGTTCGATCTCTACGTGCGTGTCTCTTGATTCCCCTTTACCTGGTACTTACCATGTAAACTGTGAAGTTCCATTGGGACGCCGCGAATCTGAAGCACATCGCCAGACGCGGCATCACCCGAGAAGAAGCTGAGGGCGCGGTCCTGATCGAGCCCTTGGAAGCCGATCTTCAGGAGCATGGAGGCGAACAGCGCGTGCTCTGCTTTGGCCGCACCAGATCCGGGCGGCTACTGACCGTCTTGTATACCGAACGCCGCGGCAGGATCCGGGTCGTGACGGCCTACGAAATGACCAAACGCCAGCAGCGAATGTACTTTGAAGGGAAATGAACATGGCCAAGAAACCGATCTCCATTCCGAAGTTCCGCACCGAAGCCGAAGAAGCTGCGTGGTGGGATCGCCATCCGGAGGTGGCCACGGAGATCATGAGACGAGCGCTCAAGTCGGGCAAAGCAAGGCGGCGCGTCCCCCTAAGAACCGTCACCATGAGATTGCCGGTGCCCGACCTCAAGGCCGCCCAGAACCTTGCGGAGCAAAAGGGGCTTCCCTATCAGACGTACATCAAGATGCTGCTGCACGAAGCCCTCCAAAGAGAGCAGCGATCCGCTTGATCAACTAACGAGCGTTCCGGGACTTAGCTGTAATGCCAGCGACTCGCATCGCCCGGCGTTGGCGCGCGCCGCCATCAGCGAGGCGCTCTCGACCACGCGCGGGTTCCCGGCAATCGCCTGGACGGCTTCGCCACGCAGAAGCGCCGTCGTCGCCGGGCCGCTGAGCTGGATTACGATCCGCCCTGCGTTCTGCGCCCTGCCAGCGCCAATCCGATCCGGCCCGATGGTCGGCAGCCCGGCAAAGGCCCGACCGCCGTTCGAAAAGGCCCCCTGCTGGAAAAGCGCTCCGCCCCACGCGGGGGCGCCGCGCTGGCCAAGGGCGCCTGGAGCGCGAGAACGAGTTGCTGAGGCAAGAAATAGCTAAGAACGGCCGAAGAGGCGGCGCAGCAGCGAATCGCGTCTTTCGCCAGCCAGCAGGATCTCCAGCTCACCGGCGTCGAAATAGACCCCGCCGCACTCCTTGCAGCGGTCCACCAGCACCGGCCCCAGGGAGATCTCCTCCAGGTCGTGGCCGCACTTGGGGCACTTCATCCAGTGGGCTTCCTTGCGGTGTTTGCGTTCCAGTTCCCGGCGCTCCTTCTCGGCCTTGGCGCGCAGCTTTTCGATCAGCGCCCGGTCTCGCTCGTAGAAATGCTTGTCTTCCAGCTTGCGGCGGTGCTCCAGCAATTCGTCAGGCATGCAACACTCCTGGGGCAGCGCGGCCGGGCCGGGGGCACCAAAGCGCCCCTTGCAGGCGTGTGGTCGGCGCCCCGGGGTCCACATTCACCGTCGGGACTCGCCTGCGGGCCCACGGTCGAGCAGGCCATTATAGCGGCTGCCGCCGCGAGCAGGACGCCAAAAAGCCCCCCAGCCTGTCGCTCCGAGGGCCAACGCTCGCGCTTGGCGGGATCGGCCCTTGATATCCGGGATGTAGGGGCAGGTCTTGTGCCTGCCCGAATCGGGCCTGCCCGAATCGGGCCTGCCCAGGGCGGCCACAAGGGCCGCCCCTACGGCCTGCCCAGGGCGGCCAAGACCAAAGCCTTGCTGTCCGCGGCCCGGGGGAACGGCTACACACGGACGTGGACGGCGGGTGCCTTTTCGCGGCAAAGGGGGCAGCCGGCTTCGTTTTCCCAGTAGTTGAACTGCAGGCGGGCCAGCGAGTAGACGGGCAGGGGCGAGAAGTCCACGGTCTCCACGTTGGGCTGGTGCACGATCACGGCCAGCGCCAACACCCTGGCTCCGCGTGCCTGGAGCAGGTCGCGGAGCTGGCTGAGCATCTTCCCGCTGCGGAGGATGTCGTCCACCAGCAGGCACTGCTCCTGCTCGTGTATCTCCATGTACTGGCGGAATTCCAGGTGGTCGTCCACCTTCTCCGCCCAGTAGATCTGGCTGGCGCGCAGCGCCTCACCCAGCCCGTAAGCCACCGGAATTCCGCCGGTGGCCAGCGAGACGATGCTCACCTTGGGCAGGCGCCGGGCAATCTCCGGGTCGCTGCGCACCAGGCGGCTGAGCGCCACGCTCAGGGTTTTGGCCTCGCGGTAGTAGCGCATGGCCAGCGGTAATTGCAGGTAGTGGTCGGTATGGCGGCCGGAGGGCAGCAGGAAATGGCCGTCCCGCATCGCCCCGGTCTTGCGCAGGATCGCGAGGACTTCTTCCTGGCTGGGAATGAGTTCCATGGCAGCTATATAGCACAAAAAAGGCGGCTGCCGGTCGAGCAAGACCAGCCGGCCGCCCCTACTGCCAAAGGGCAGGGACCCCCGATAGGGCCCCACAGAAACCAACAGGCAGGCTCCTTACTTCTCCCGCGTGGCCGTAAAGGGCACGGTCTTCTCGCCCATCTGCATGGTTCCTTCCAGCTTGTCGCCGGAAACCTTCGCCTTGTAAAGAACGGTGATCGGCTCTGCGTCCGGACCGCGGCGCTGTTCAGCCTTGAACTCGATCTCGTCCCCGCTCACCTTGCCCTCTTTGATTTCGGTCTCGCCGCGGGGAGTGATGATCTTCCCGGTGAGCTTGTCACCCTCCTGCTTCAGCACGTACGTGCGCTCCCTGGTCCCGCGGGGTGTTTCGAACTTCGACTTCCAGGTGCCGCTGACGTCAGCGGCGGCTGCCGTCCAGACCGCCACCAGCAGGGCCAACCCGGCAAACACTGCAAACTTCTTCATAGCCAAATCTCCTTTTGCCCACAAGTATCGGACACTTCTCCCTTACGTTCAACACAAACACGGCGCGCCGGAAGAAGTTGTAGGTGTCTACAAGAAGAGCCTGCCCACTCTGGGGGACGACCCCAGCCTGGGCCTGGAGGCCGATTCGGCCACGCGGGAAAAGGGCGGCACCCGGGTTCTGTGACGGTGCCGCTAGCTGCCGCCGGCGAAGGAGGCGGGACACAGCAGCGCCCAGAAAAGCACGGGAAGGCTTCGGCCTTCGACTGGAGTAGAATACCGCCGATGGCTGCCCTTTTTCCGGACAGCAGTGAAGAGACCGAACGTGTGCTGATCGAACTGCTCCGGCAAAAATCCCCGGCGGAACGCGCCCAGATGGCTGCCAACATCACGGAATCCGTCCGGCAGCTTGTCAAAGGCGGTCTCCAGGCACGTTATCCAAATGCGGACGCCCACGAACTGCGATGTCGCTTCACCGCCCTCTGGCTGGGTCGCGAATGGGCCATCCGGCTGTACGGTTGGGATCCGGAGAAGCACGGATGGTAGCTCTTGACGCAGATTGACATCACCCTGCGCGTGATCGAGGCGCTGGACTGCCTGCAAATCCCGAGCATGGTCACCGGCTCCCTGGCTGCTGCCATATACGGCGTGTCCCGGAGCACTCAAGACGCAGACCTCGTCGCAGACCTGCGGCCGGGGGATGGCGCCCGAATTGCCGCCGAGCTGGGCGGTGACTTCTACCTGGATGCCGACTCGGCAGAGGAAGCGATCGTCCGCAGAACGGCGTTCAGCGTTATCTACTCGCCCGAAGTTTTCAAGGTGGATCTCTTCCCAGTCGGCGGGCGCCCTTACGACTGGCAGGCGTTTGGCCGCCGAACCTGGAAGCCATTTGGCCTTGAGCCACCCCGCTCTGCTTTCATTGAATCTCCGGAGGACCTGGTGCTGTCGAAACTCCGGTGGTATCGCCTGGGTGGCGAGGTTTCCGATCAGCAGTGGCGGGATATCCTGGGCGTTTTGAAGGTGCAGGCAGGCGCTTTGGACCTGGACTACTTGCATCGTTGGGCTGGGGAGGAGACGGTGCTCGACTTGCTGGATCGTGCGTTGCGGGAGGCGGGGGGCCGGCCTCCCGACGACCGGCGCCGCTGACGCAGGCCGGCCTCAGGAGCGGGCGGGGATGCTGAGCAACAGGTGGCAGGGGGCGTGCCGGGCCAGGTGCTGAGCGGTGGTCCCCAGCAGCACCTCGCCCAGGGTGCGGCGGTGGTGGTAGCCGAGCACCGCCAGCTCCATCTTCCTTTCCTTCAGTTCGCCCAGCAGCGCTTCGCCGGCGGAGCGGGCGTGCAGGATCCGCGTGGCCACCTTCATCCCGGCCCGCCGGGCGATCCGTTCGCCGTTGTGCAGCATCTTGCGGGCCGCCGCCTCCGCTTCCGGCAGCTCGGCGTCGATCGGGGTAGCCGCCGGCAGCTCCAGCACGTGGATCAGCAACAGAGAAGCGCCGCGCGCGCCCACGCGGCACGCCAGGTCGGTCAGTTCGACCACGTGCTCGGCGCTCTTCAAGCCCACCAGGACGCGCCTCGGTTTCTTCATCCTCTCCTCCCTGCCGGGAGCCGTTCGCTCCCTGCCGCAGAGACTAAATCACCGGCGGGGCCAATGGAACAGGAAAAAGAGCAGCGCTGGAAAGGGTGGGGGCTTCGCCCGCGCAGAACCCGCTGCTACATCTGCAGGTGCAGGCGCAGGGTGGCGCGCTCCAGGCAACGGCTCTCGGCGGCGGCGCGCATGCGGCGCAGCGCATCGGCCAGCGTGCGCTCCCGCGCCGCGCCCAGCAACATGCTATCGGCGACTTTCCCCAGCAGGCCGCCGCGCACCTGCCAGCGCATCTCCCCGTGGAGGACCGCGCCGTCTTCCTGGCGGTCCACCCAGTACCACACCTGCTGGCTCCGTGTCAGCAGCGTGAGCGGAGACACGCGCTCGCCCGTCATCCAACGCACCAGGTGCGCCTCGAGCGAACACGGGGAAAGCGAATGGAAAGGCGCGGGCCGGCTGGCCTGCACCACCTCGGCGACGTAGCCCGGGTCGGCATGCACCGGGATGGCGTAGCGCAGGGTCTGTTCGGGCGCCGGGCGCAGCACAAACACGTAGAGAAAGAGCGCCACGTAGCCCACGCTGAAGATCACCTGACCCAGTCCCGCGACCGGCGACCTCAGCTTCAACATCTCGCTGTTACCCGTATTCACCTGCCCTCCGTTCACCAGCTATAGACGGCCGACTGCGGGAAAAGTTAACCAAAAATTGGTCAGGCCCCGACCCACAGCTTCCAGTTCTTTGCTGGCGGTTCCTACATCAGGGCAGTGGGCGGGGCCGGCTCGTCGGCCGCGCCGGCCCGCCGGAGCGGCACGAAGACCAGGTAGGCGGCCAGCAGCGCCGCAAAGGCCACCGCCAGCATTCCTGGCGGGGTCCAGCTCAGGCTGGGGAAGACCGCCGGCTGCCCCAGCCGGTCGCGCACGAACACCACCGTGGCCACCAGCAGCCCCATCAGCGCCTCCCCGGCGATGAGGCCGGAAGCAGCCAGCACGCCCGAGTTTTCCACCCGCGCCCGCTGCGCCTCGTTGTACGTGCGCCGGCGCACGATGATGTTGACGACGCCGCGGATCATGCCGCCAACAAAGATGGCAAAGGTGGTCTCCAGCGGCAGGTACATGCCCACGGCGAAGAGCATGGGGCTGCGTACCTGCACCATGATGAGCGTAAAGCCCATGAGGATGCCCACCACGATGAGCGGCCAGGGCATCCCGCCGCCCACAATGCCCTGCGCCAGCGAGGCCATCAAGCCCGCCTGGGGAGCCGAGAGGGCCTTGTCGCCGAAGCCGATGCCGCCCGCGTTAATGTTGCCCTGGTGCAGCACCAGCAGGGGAAAGTACA
>CAYVGN010000002.1:5973-23528 GCA_964451215.1 uncultured Acidobacteriota bacterium | reverse complement strand
GCCGTACTTGAAGCTGCGCGAACCGCTGGCGTTGGTGGCGATGTTGCCGCCCAGGCTGGAGCGATCCTCGGTGGGGTCGGGCGGGTAGAGTTGTCCCGACTGCTCGACGGCCGCTTGCAGGTCCTTCAGCAGCACTGCGGGTTGGACGCGCGCGCACCCAGCCGAGACGGCCAGGATGCGGTTCATCCGCTCTAGGGAGAGGACCCAGCCGCCCTGCGCCACCCGCCCGCCAGTCAACCCGGTGCCCGCGCCAGAGACGGTAACCGGCGTCCCGCTGCGGTTGGCCTGGCGCAGGATGGCACTCACCTGCGCCTCGTCTTCCGGCAGCAGCACCTGCTCGGCGTGGCCGGTGAAGCCGGAGGCGTCTTCCAGGTAGGGGGCGATCAGTTCGGGCTCGCTGCGCCCAGTCCAGGGCCCGGCGGCCGGCATCGCCTCGGCAACCGCGATGTTGGGCATCGCCAGTAGTGTATAACCGCAGCAACACAGCGCACAGGGAGAAAGGCCCGATGAAGCAGAATCGAGGGAAGTTGCTTTGGCCGGCGCCGCCCGGCGTCTTTTTGGCCCCCGCCGTTGCGGCCGCCACGCCGGCAGCCGGCTAGTGCCGTGTCCCACAAGTCCTGCCCCGCAGCCGGTGGCGGAAACCCGCTCCTGATGCGGCTTTCGTGGCCGCAGGGGTGGGGTGGAATTAATGGGACACGGCACTAGCCGCGGTGGCTTGTTCCGCCGTCCCCTTTGGTCGGGGCAATGTCGGGGCCTTCCTCGGCGGGCATAGCGGGCATGTGCAGGTGATAGCGCTCCAAGTGGTCTTTCAGCATGCGGAAGCCCTCCTGCGGCGTGTCTACGAACTGGAACAGTTCCAGGTCCTCGGGGCTGACGGCACCCCAATCTGCCAACTTTTCCAGCTGCATGACGTCGCGCCAGTACTCCTGCCCGTAGATGAGGATGGCGATCTTCTTCGCCAGCTTGTCGGTCTGGGCCAGCGTCAGCAGTTCGAACAACTCGTCCAGCGTGCCGAACCCGCCCGGGAAGATCACCAGCGCCTTGGCCAAATAAGCGAACCAGAACTTGCGCATGAAGAAGTAATGGAACTGGAAGGCGAGCCCCGGGGTAATGTAGGGGTTGGCCATCTGCTCGAAGGGCAAGCTGATGTTGAGGCCGATGCTCATGCCGCCGGCCTCGGCCGCGCCCCGGTTGGCGGCCTCCATGATGCCGGGGCCGCCGCCCGAGCAGACGACGAAGCGACGGCGGGGAAAGGGCAGCGACTTGGCCCAGGAGGTGAGCAGGTAGGCCAGCTCCCGCGCCTCTTCGTAGTAACGCGACCACAACAGGGCTTTGCGGCCCACCTTGAGCTGCTCTTCCCGGCGCGGGTCGGGCCGGGCCGCCCCAGGCTTTTCCAGTGCCAGCAATTGCCGCTCCGCCTCGGCAGCGCTGTACACCCGCGCCGAGCCGAAAAACACCACGGTGTCCTGGATGTTTTCCCGGCGAAAGCGGGCCAGCGGTTCCACGTACTCGGACAGAACCCGCAGCAGCCGCGCCTCAGCCGTATGAAGGAAGTCGGAGCTTTCGTAGGCCAGCGGGACCCGGCGCTTCTCCCGGGCGCTCTCCGGTTTCTGCATGGGCTGCCCCCAACAACGAGTTGCGGAGCGCGCAATGCCAAGGGGAGTATCGCGCGCTCCTTTTCTTATTATGCCTCTCGCCCGCATGGACGTAGCGGAAATCCGCAGGTGGAACGGCCCTCTCGCGGTCGACAGTCGCGGCGAGCGTCTGGTATGCTGAGTGGCTTTGCGCCTCCTGCATCTCCTCGTTGCGCTGACGCTGCTGAGCCCGGCCTCCAACTGAATGTATGAATCAACTCCCAAGCCCCAGGTCCCAAGTCCCGGGTTCGCAGACCATCCTCGCCGGGCCACCTGACCTGAAACTTGAGACCTGGGACCGGTCCTGATGCGCGAACCGGAGCCCAGCCAGCAGGTCAGCGAGATCACCCAGGCGGCAGAGCCGGAAGCGCCGGCGCCGCAGCCGCCCGCCCCACACATGTTCCGGGCGCTGCGCCACCCGCCCTACCGCCGCTTCTGGGCCGGCAACTTCCTCTCCAACGTCGGCACCTGGATGCAGAACCTGGCGCAGGGCTGGCTGGTGCTGCAGCTCACCAACTCGCCGTTCTTGCTGGGTTTGGTCGGCTTCACCACCTGGAGCCCCGTCCTGCTGTTCACCCTGGTGGGCGGCGTCATCGCCGACCGCGCCGACCGCCGGCGGATGATGATGTGGACGCAGTCGGGGCTGATGACGTTGGCGGTGTTACTGGCCGGACTCACCTCGTTGGGCGTCGTCAACATTGTCCACATCGTCATCCTCACTTTCTTGTCGGGCGTCGCCGCCTCCCTGAACGCGCCGGCCTACCAGGCCAGCGTGCCGGACCTGGTCCCCGAGCAGGATCTGACCAACGCCATCGCGCTGAACTCGGCGCAGTTCAACCTGTCGCGGGTGATTGGGCCGGCGCTGGCCGGCTGGGCCATGTCCTGGGTAGGGGTGGCCGGCTGCTTCTACCTGAACGCGGCGAGCTTCCTGGCGCTGCTGTTCGTGCTCACCCGGATCCGTTTCCCGGCTCGCCGGCCCCACCCCCACGCCAACCAGATCTGGCGCCCGCTGCGCGATGCCTTCGCCTACATCCACCACCGGCCGATGCTCCGCACCCTGATCCTGATGGTGGCGCTGGCCAGCGCCTGCGGGATGCCCTACGCCGTGCTCATGCCAGTGTTCGCCCGCGACATCCTCGGCAAGGGCCCCCTCGAGCTAGGCTACTTGATGGGCGCCGCCGGCCTGGGTGCCCTGTTGGGCGCCCTGCTGATGGCCTGGCGCGGCGACCGGCCGGGCAAGGGCGCCTTTGCGCTGCGTAGCGCCCTCGTCTTTTACGCCTCCCTGATCGCCTTCGCCTTCTCCCGGCGCTTCGACCTTTCCCTGCTGGCGCTGGCCTTCACCGGCGCCGCCATGGTCAGCGCGGTGGCCACCGTCAACAACCTGCTGCAGAAGCACGTGGCGGCTGAGATGCGCGGCCGGATCATGGCCATGCACTCGATGGCCTTCCTGGGCTTCGCCCCGGTGGGCAGCCTCATCGCCGGCGCGCTGGCCGAGCACACCGGGGCGCCACTGGCGCTGGCCTCCCTCTGCGCCCTGGCCCTGCTGATCACCGCCGCCGTGTGGACCTCCCACCGGGAAGTGCGCGAACTGGCTTGAGGACGGCGGGCTCCAGGAGGCCCGCCTCTGTGCGGCGCAATGCCGCCGGGATGCTACTGGTGCCAGGGCGCCGGTGACCCGAACCCTGGCAGCGGCCAACCGGAGGGAACCGGAGGGAATTTACCTTGACCGCCGCTGGCCGTAGCGGTATAGGTAATACACGGCGAGAGCCAGAGCCTTTCGATGATTGGCGAGACCCTGTCGCATTTCAAGATCTTGGACAAGCTGGGCCAAGGCGGCATGGGTGTGGTCTACCGCGGCGTAGACATGGATCTGGACCGCCCCGTGGCCATCAAGATCCTGCCCCCCGAGGCCCAGCAGGATGAAGACTCGGTGGGCCGCTTCCTGCGCGAAGCCAAGACCGCTTCCAAGCTCCAGCACCCGGCCATCACCACCATCTACGAGTTCGGCGTGAAGGCGGACATGCGCTACCTGGTGATGGAGTTCATCGAGGGCAAGACCCTGCGCGAGATGCTGGAGAAGGGTCCGCTGGGGGTTCGCCAGGCAGTGGAGATCGCCGTCCAGGTGGCCGACGCGCTCACCCTGGCCGGCGAGAAAGGCATCATCCACCGCGACATCAAGTCGGAAAACATCATGGTGACCAACCGGGGCCAGGTGAAGGTGCTGGACTTCGGGCTGGCCAAGATGGTGGAGAAGAGCGGGGGAGTAGGCCGCGACACCTTCAAGACGGCCGTGGGGCTGGTGATGGGCACCATCAGTTACATGTCGCCGGAGCAGGCGCTGGGAGCCGAACTCGACGCCCGCACCGACATCTACTCGCTCGGCGTCGTGCTGTTCGAGGCGGTGACGGGCAAGCTGCCCTTCATCGGCTCCACTCCCAACATCGTCCTGGCCAAGATCCTGAACCAGCCACCGCCCTCCCCCTCCGACAGCAGCCCGGACCTGCCACCGGCGGCGGAGCGGCTCATCCTGAAGTGCCTGGAGAAGAACCGCGACCAGCGGTACCAGAGCGCGGCGCAGTTGTTGAGCGACCTGAAGTCCGTCAAGCAGCAGCTGGAGGGCCAGCGGGGCCTCGGGGCGACCGTAGTGGTGCAGCCGGGCAAAGAGGCGCGGGCCGAGCCGGAGGCGACGGTGGAGCACCTGCAGGAGCTGGTGCCGCCGGGTGCGGCAGTGCGCACCGAGCCGGTGGCGCTTCCTCCCGTGCTGCCCCCGCGGAGTGGGCCGGTAGCGGCAGGCTCGGGAGCGGTGACGGCCGCCGGCGCCGCGGCCGCCGTGCGCCTGCGGCCTGTGCTGTCGGACGCCCAGCGCGCCTGGCGCCTGCGCGTTGCTTTTCTGGTGCGCTCGGTCCGCCGCCTCTTCTCACTGACCACGGCCGCTTACGCCCTGGGCTGCATCACGCTGTTTTCCCTGCCCTTGTTCCGCCCCGAGCGCGTCGTCCGGCTGCCTTTCGTGCGCCTGCTGCACGACGCGATTGACCCGGTGCTGCGTTACCTGACCGGCCTGGTGAGCTTCAATTTCACCTACCAGAACTTCAACTTTCTGCTGGTGGGGATTGCGCTGCTGACCTATATCATCCAGCAGATCGTGTCCGGGCGCCTCAGCGCGCTGGAGGGCTGGATCCAGGAGCCGCTGCTGGCCCGCTCGGCCGGCCGCCCCGTCTCGGGCTCCGGGCCTGTGGCTGCGCAGCCCATGGTCAGCAGCGGCGCGCGGGAAGCGTCCCGGATGTCGCTGCTTCGCGAGTATGCGGCCGCCAAGCGCATCCTGGGGGAAGCCAAGCGGGAAATGGCGTTCCTGGCGGTGGACGTGGTCGGCTCCACTCGAATGAAGGTGGGCGAGGACAAGCTGGTCATCGAGCACGCCTTCAGCGAGTACAAGAAGTTCGTGGAGCGCATCTTCCGCGAGTTCCACGTGTACAAGATGGCCTGGACACCCGACGGGGTGATGGCCTGCTTCACCACCGTGGACGAGGCGGTGGGGGCCGGCCGCAAGCTGCTCTCCGAGCTGGACTGGTTCAATCGCGACGTGCATCAGCTCCGCAGCAAGTTCCAGGTGCGCTCCGGCGTGAATTTCGGGGAAGTTATGATCCCGGACGCCAAGCCCTTGGAGGAGATCAGTGACCATGTGATTGACGTGGCTGGCCACCTGCAGAAGAACTCCGAAGTCAATTCGCTCTGGGTCTCCGGGGAAGCCTATTCCCGCCTGGTCAACCGCGCCGGCCTCATCCACCTCGACACGCAGGTGGACAACCACGAGGTCTACGCCTGCCAGAAGAACTCCTCATAAAGACAGTTAGAAGCGGTCTCAGCGATATCGGTGGGGACGGTGCGCGCTGCCTGCGGCCGCCGGCCTTCAGTTCTGGCCGGAGCCGGTGGCCAGCATCGTGGCGGTGCTGAAGGCGGTGGTCGCGGCGGTGCGCACCCGAGGGTCGGGGTCCGCCTCGGCGCAGGTGCGCAGCGCCTGGAGGCAGGCGGGATTGACGGCGCCGGAGAGTTCGTGGATCAGCAACAGCTTCAGTTCGGACGGGACCGGGGCCGACAGGTAGGCTTGCAGCATGGTGGTCCTGTCGAGTTCCACCAGCCTGCGGGCCACGCTGCGCGCCCGCCGCACATCCTCTTCGGTGTTCAGGTTGGCCAGCAGTTCCACCAGCATCCCGCTCCGCTGCACCTCTTCGGCGATCTGCTCAGCGGCGTAGCGGTCCTGGGTGGTCAGGAAGGCGCGGAAGATGTGCTCGACCCCATAGTCCCCCATCTGGCGGAGGCTGCGCACCGTGGCTTCGCGCACCAGCCAGTGCGAGTCGGTGAGCCGGCGGGCGAGCACCGGAGCCAGGGCTTGGTAGAGCTTGCCGGTGGCGGCGCGGGTGGCGTGCAGGCGCACGAACCATTCCGGGTCTTCCACCGCCGCCTGCAGGATGCTGGTGCTCAAGCTGTCGTGGAAATGAGCAATGACCAGGGAGGCGCGGGCCCGCACGTCGCCCCACTCGTCCCGCCACAGTGTCTCCGTGAACAGCCGGTAGATTTCCGGGGAGAAGTCGTTCTTGCCGAGCAACTCCACCGCGGCGCGGCGGTCGGCGATCTCGCGGATGATGTCGGTGGCGAAGAAGCGCACCCGCCGGTTGGGATGCTGGAGGGCGTCGCGGAAGGCGTCGGCCTCCTCCAGCGGGAACTGGACCAGGGCGGTTTTCAGGGTGCGCACCGAGAGGCGGCTGCGCCCTTCCAGCACCTCGATGAGTTCGGCTATCAGCACCGGCAGAGTGGCCGGGTCCGCCAGGCGCCCCAGGTTGCGGACGCACACCTCCCGCACCTCCAGGTGGGAGTCGGCGGTCCCCGCCAGCAGGGCCAGCAGGCCGCCCGGGGTGGGGATGCGGGCCAGCCTCTCGGCGGCCCGGCAGCGCTCCAGGAAGGTTGTGCCCACCCACAGCCGCAGCCGGCGGAACCCCAGCGGCGGGCGATAATCATCGCGCAGTTCTCCCAGCACGTGCTGCAACTCCACAGACCCCCTCTGCGCGTGGGAACGCAGCGCCTCAGTCCACCCCTGGATCCAGCCCAGTCGCTGCGCGATCTCCCGCGTCAGGGCCAGGTGCTCCGGGGACTGGGTATGCCAGAGCAGCACCTGTTCCAGCGCGTCCCGCTCCGGCTTCGAGCGGAAGCTGCGCAAGGCGCCGAACACCGTGTCCAGCCTTCCTCGCCCGTCAAAGAGGGGTTCAACGAGCGCCAGCGCGCGCTCCCGGGCGCGGTCGAGTTGCTCGAAGTAGCGCTGGCGGGTAATCCGCCGCTGCACGGCGGTGATCACGAATCCGGCGGTGATCGTCAGGCCCACGGCGATCAGCCAGAGAACCGTCGCGATGATATCTTCAATCAGTAGAGGCATAGGGTGCTCGCCTCAGTCTGGCGACGCCTTGACCCCGGGGGGCTAGAGCCGGTGGCGCCGGCCTGCTGCCGGCAACTGCTGCCAAACTGCACATTTTACCCGGCCTTGCCTCTGCATCCTAGCTGTTTCTACAATTACAGGAGGGGTGTGGGCGAATTCGCTGGGCCCCCCAAATCCGGGCCCACAAGGAATCTTCCCGGAACGCACGCTTTGTTGGTTGACTCCGACGGGGCAAATGTTCTAGCGTCGGATGATGGTCCTGGGAGGACAGGGCTAGTGATTCTAGACCCTCAGGCTGATCGGACGCTCGACCCGGACTCGCTGCGGGCGCAGGTCAACCACCTGGCGGCGCTGGTCGAGGCCAGCAAGATTCTGAACTCCACGCTGGACCTGGACCGCTTGCTGGAACTGATCCTGGAAGTGGCCACGCGCGAACTCCATGCCGACCGCGGCACCGTCTACCTGGTGGACAAGGAAGCGGGCGAGCTGCGGGCGCGCATCAGCCAGGGCCTGGAATCCCGCATCCTCCGCGTCAAGATCGGGGAAGGCATCTCCGGCAAGGTCGCCGAAACGGGCGAAACCCTCCGCATCGAGGACGCTTACCAGGACCCGCGCTTCGCCCAGAGGTTCGACACCGCCTCCGGCTACCGCACGCGCAGCATGCTGTGCATGGCCGTCCGCAACAAGACCGGCGAGATCATCGGCGTCATCCAGTTGCTGAACAAGTTGCACGGGACCTTCAGCATCGAGGACGAGGTCTTCCTCCAGTCGCTGACCGTGCACATCGCCATCGCCCTGGAGAACGCCAAGCTGCACGCGCAATTGGTGGATCAGCAACGCATCCGGACCGAGCTGGCGCTGGCGCGGCAGATCCAGCAGAACCTGTTGCCCCGGCCCCCGGAGCGCTGGGAGCGCTACCGCATCGCAGCCGCCGCCGAGCCTTGCTTCGAGGTGGGCGGCGACTTCTACGATTTCCTGCCCATTTCTACCTCCACCCTGGGCGTGGTCATTGCCGACGTCTCCGGCAAGGGGATTTCCTCGGCGTTGGTCATGTCCACCATGCAGGCCACCCTCCGCGCCCTGCTGGTGGGAGTCCACTCCTTCGAGCGGCTGCTGGAGCGGATGAACGTGGTGATCCGTGACTATACCGGTGGCCGCATGTTCGTCACCCTCTTCCTGGCCCTGCTGGACAGCGAGAGCAACAAGCTGCATTACATCAATGCCGGGCACAACCCGCCGGTGCTGGTGCGTACCGACGGCGGCTTCGAGCAACTGGCCGAGGGAGGAACGGTCCTGGGATTACTGTCGCAGGTCCGCTACGTCCGCTCGCAGGCTGAGATGCATCCGGGCGACGTGCTGGTCCTTTACACCGACGGCCTGGTGGAAGCTTCCAACGCCGCCGACGAAATGGTCGGCATCGAGGGCCTGGTGAAGGCGGTGCGCTCCTGCAATTCCAACGGTTCGCCCAAAGACATCCTGGAGCGCATCATGTCCGAGGTCCGGGAATTCTGCGGCGGCGAACCGCAGGCGGACGACCAGACGCTGGTGGTGCTCTCCCCCGACGGTTGAGCCCAGCAGCTTTCCCGAACGCCCACTTTCCCCCGAACTACCATAGAAGCAGTCTCGCAACCCCGTTTCTGAGGCCGGAATGCCTAAGGGCGACCCCCGGCTCGCCTGACTGATGCGGGCCCCGCCCGCGTGGCGGGCGACCTAAAGGTCGCCCCCAGGGGTTGTGAAACTGCTCTTAAATTCAGAAGATCAGCTTGAGCACGCCGACGACCTTGCGAGCCTCGTTGCGGTCCTCGGGTCGGATCTGGCCGAAGCGGGATTCGGCTACGTTCACGTAGATCGCCCGGTTGAAGATCGGGTGGTTCAAGGCGTTCTGGAAGTCGGCGCGGACTTGCAGCCGGAACCGCTCCTTGATGGGGATTTCCTTGTAGGCCGAAATCTCCCAACTTTGCAGGCGCTGGCTGCGAACATCCGGGAAGCGGTTGGGGAAGTTGCGCAGGGTGAAGGGGGCCTGCGGCTGGACGTTCCGGCCGGTGGCCGGATCCACCCACAGCGACACGTCGAACCACTTGTCGTAGAGCGGGTCGAACCGCGGCCGGCCGGCTTTCCTGGCCAGCTCATTGCGCTGCTCGGTGGTCAGCTTCGCGCTCCGGGCCACCAGCGGCGCGGCGTTCGGGAACGACCAGGGGAAGCCCGATTGCAGCACCCACTCCACGTTCAGGTTCCAGTTGCCCAGGAAACCATTGGCAATCGCCGGCAGGTTCTTGCCGAGCCACTTGCCCCTGCCGAACGGCAACTGGTAGCTGGTCACCACCGCCAATTTCTGCGGCAGGTCGAATTCGGTGAGGCGTTTTTCCAACCCGGTGTTGAGCAGGTTGTCCAGGGTGGTGTCCTGCGCGTTGAGCGGGCTGAGCTGCTCGATGGTCTTCGAGACGGTATAAGCGATCTGCGCCGCCAGCCCTTTGGAGAAGCGGCGGTTAGCGCTGACCTGCAGGGCGTCATAGCGCTGCCGGCCAATGGGAACGTCGCTGATGCTCACGCTGGTGAAGTGCGGATAAGCGTAGAGGAGTTGCTGCCGCGGTACCCTGGCGCCGTTGATCCCAGAGCCGGCCGACAACAGCCCGGACATCGGGTTGGTTACCTGCGCAGTGAAGTAGGCGGGCCGGTCCGCCACCGGCAGGCTGTTGAGGATCTGCTGGGGGATGAAGTTCAGGCCCAAGCCCACCGGCAGCTTGCGAGTGATGTTGCCGACATAAGATACGTCCACCAGCCAGTTGCCCGGTAACTCGCGCTGGCCGCCGAAGGAGAACTGGTGCGAGTAGGGCAAGGGACGGTTCCGATACTGCGCGCTTGCCCCCAGCCCCAGGTTGGTGCTCAGGCCCTGGCTGTTGCCGATGGGCTGCAGCAGCCCGGTGGGGAACAGGCGGCTGGGGAAGGGATCGCTGAGGGTGACGGCCGGGGTCAGATTGCCGTCCGTGGAAGCCACCAGCGCGGTCTGGCGGTCGTAGCCCGTGGCTGGCCCGTTGGAAGCTTGGCCCAGGTAGGTCAGCCCGTAACCGCCGCGCAACACCCACTTGGTGGCGAACCGGTAGGCCACCCCGATGCGCGGCTGGAAGTTGTTCTTGTCCGGTTGGAAGGCCAGGCGCTGTTCGCCGCTCGAGCCGGCGTACACCAGCCCGCCCTTGAGCGTAAGGCCCTGGACTTGGCTGGCAATCGGGCTGGCCTGTTCGAAGGCGAACCCACGTACCATGCGGTTGAAGCGCTCGAGGCGTGGCGTCTCGTAGTCCCAGCGCAGGCCCAGGTTCAGCGTCAGCTTGCTGGTCACCTTCCAGTCGTCCTGCCAATAGAAGGCGTAGTACTTGTTCGGATAGGCGGGGTCAATGTTGCGGTCCACCGACCCGCCGTTCGGCAGGCCGAGCAGGAAGGAAGCGAATTCGTTGCCGGAAAGCGCGTCGGCGCGCAGCGGATCGGCCTGCGTCCAGTTCTTGCCGAAGTTGTAGGTGCCGCTGGCCGCGCCCGGCCGCAGCCGGTTGCTGTTGTACAGCCGGAACTCAGCGCCATACTTGAAACTGTGGCGGCCGCGCACCCAGTTCATGTTTGGCTGCAGGCTCCAGGTGTCGTGCGTCTCGTATCCTGTCGCCTGAGTGGCCCCCAGCGGGGAATAGTTGCCCAGATTGAATCGCGGGAACTGCAGGGCCGTAAACTGGCCGACTAGCGAAGCGGGAAACCCCAGTTGCCGCGGATCGAAGCCGACAGCGAAGATGTTGCCGCTGAAGCCCTCGTAGCGGGCCAGGCCACCGCGCAGATTGAAAACCATGTGCGGGTTCAAGGTGTAAGTCCAGTCGGCGCCCCAGTTGCGCGAGATGCGCGTCGAGGGCGCCTCCCCGCTGGGCTCAGCCGCGTTGTTGCCCCAAACGATTTTCGAAAAGTTGCTCCACGGCGTTTGCCCGTAGCGGAACGAAACGTTGCTCCGCTGCGAGATGCGGAAGTCCATCTTCCCCAGCCAGGCGTCGTAGCCGTTCTTCGACGGCGTCACCTTGGCATAGTTGTTGGCGTTGTCCGGCGTCTCGCTCACGCGGTTGGGCTGTGGGTAGAAGGAGGCCACCTTGGCCGCCACCGCGCTCATGCGCTCGGGCGGGATGCGGTTGCCGGCGAAGGCGTCCCGCGCGTAGCCCCCGCCGGGGAGCAGCCGGACAGTGGCCGGGTCGTAAATGGTTACCGTGCGCCCCTGCGTGTCGAACAGCTTGGAGAAATCGCCCCGCAGTTGTTCGGCGGTCGGCAGCGTGGCCACCTGCAGCCCCGGGTTGCGCTCGCGGAGGCCTTCCAGCGAGATCATGAAAAACATCCGGTTGCGCCCGTCGAAGACCTTGGGCAGGTAGACGGGGCCGTCCAGCTCGAAGCCGAAAGTGCTCTGCTTGAACGGCACGCGTTGCTGGCCGAAGGTGTTGCTGGCCCACCCGTTGGCGTTGAGCCGGTCGTTCTTCAGGAACTCGAAGAGCTGACCGTGCAGCGAGTTAGTCCCGGACTTCACGGTAATGGTGGTGACGCCCCCGCCCACCCGGCCGAACTGCGCGTCGTAGCTGTTGGTCTGGATGGTGAACTCCTGGATGGAGTTGAGGGAGGGCACGAAGGCCACGCCGCGGTCGCCCCGGGTGTTTGACACCCCGTCCACCAGTGTCTCGTTCTCGCGCACCCGCCCGCCGCCGATGATGACGTCGTTGACGTTGCCGAAGGCATACAGCTCCATCGAGCCCCAGTAGGTGCTGGCCTTCACCACGCCGGGCAGAACGTACTGGAGCTGGTAGAGGTTGCGCCCGTTGGTGGGGATGTTCTCGATGATGCGGTTCTCGATGGTGGCGGCGCGCGAGGCGGTCTCGGTTTGCAGCAGCGGCACTTCGCCGGTCACCACGATGCGCTCCACTATCGCTCCCAGCTCCAGTTGCACGTCCAGGCCCAGCCGGTCCGTGGAACTGAGCAGAATCCCCTCGCGGACAAACTTCTTGAAGCCGCTCATTTCCACACTGAGGTTGTAACGGCCGGGAAGGAGAAACTGCACCAGGTAGCGGCCGGCCTCGTTGGTGCTGGTCTCGGTGGTGGTGTTTCTTTCCACGCTGGTCACCCAGACCTGGGCGCCGGCCACAGGCGCTCCGGTCGGGTCCGTCACCACACCCGCGATCGAGGCGCGGAATTCCTGAGAGAAAGCCGGAGCAGTGCAAAGCAGAACTGCCACGAGAAGAAGCAGGGCCGAGAAGGAACGCGCGCTCATATCCCCTCCCTCTTGTGTATTTTCACCCCTCACAGCAGCAGAGTTACGCCCTCCCAATTTGCTCCTCTCACCCCTGCAAGTCAAGAGCCTCTCGGGGCGAGAGGCGTAGGGCCCGGCTTCAGTCCGGGCCGCGGCAGCGACAAACCGGCGGAAGCGGCTCAGGAGGAACCGGCCTCCAGCGCCTCGTGGACGCGACCCACCAGGGCGGCGCTGGGCGTCAGGGTCTTGTCGCCTTCGTCCTTCCACTTCGACGGGCAGACCTCCTTCGTCTTCCGCGACATGTACAGGTTGGCCTTGAATTTCCGCATCAGCTCGTCAATGTTGCGGCCCAGGTTGTAGAAGTTGACCTCGGCATTCAACAGCGTTCCCTCGGGGTTGATGACGAACGTGCCGCGGAGGGCCAGGCCGGTGTTCTCGTCATAGACGCCGAAGAGGCGCGCCACCTTCCCGCTCGGATCGGCGGCCATCGGGTAGCGGACCGCCGCCAGTTCCTTCTCGCTCTTCTGCCAGGCCAGGTGCGCGAACTCGGTGTCGGTGCTCACCGTGATAATGTCGCACCCCATCCTCACAAACCGTTCCTGCTGCTCTGCCAGAGCAGCAAACTCGGTTGCTCAGACAAAAGTGAAATCGGCGGGGTAGAAGAATAGGATGGTCCAGCGCTTCTTGTCAATCTGCTCTTGCAGGCGGAACTTGCCAAAGTCCCCTTTGGTGGGATCGTAGGTGTTGAGTTCGAAGTCCGGCGCCTTCTGACCGAGCTTCAGCCCGGTAGCGATATCCGACATATTCAGCCTCGTCCTCTCAGAGTGGTTGGAAGTGGGCAACGCAAACTATCTATTTTAGTCGCTTTCCGCCCGGAACTCAATTCTCAGCCGCCCTCCAGCCGCGGCCCTATGCAAGCCAAGTTAGCGTGGGAGGGGAAGTGCGGCCAGGCTTGTGGTGCGCTCCCCCGCCGCGGCGGGGTTCGCGCCTTGGTTTTCATGGCGCACTCTGCACTAATGACGTCTGCAGTAGTACAGTATCGGGACCGGGCGCGAATCTATGCTCGCGCAGCGTGCGCTCCCTTACGGTCGCGCCTCCGAAGGCGGTATCCGAGCCGTCCCGCTCTGCGGGATAAGGGAGCGGACGGTACCATACTTCTGCAAAGCTCAATAGCAGGGTACCGCCAGCTCCCCGATGGCCGCGGCTCACTAACCGCATCTGCGAGGCGCGACCGTGAGGGAGCGCACGCCACGGGAAAGCAGCGTGCTGACGGCTTGCCGTCACGACGTTTCCCGGCCGGTCAGAGCCGGTAGACCATCTTCACCTCGCCCATAGATTCCCAGGCGGTGTGGAAGCCGAACTTGAGCAGGCCGGCGCGGGCGGGATTGTTGTCGCTGGAAATGAGGACCCAAAGGGAGTGCAGGCCAAGCTTGCGCGTCTCCTCGACCGCCATGCGAGTCAGAGCCGTGGCGATGCCCTGGCGGCGGTAGTCCTGGTGGACGAACACCGCCATCTCCGCGGAATTCCTACCCGGCATCAGCACCAGGTGCCCGGCGGTTCTTCCCTCGACCAGCGCCGTCAGGTTGATGCCGGTCTTCAGGTTCTCAAGCCAAGCGTCGCGGCGGGCGGCATCCCGCGGCGGCAACCCTAGCGAGACCTCCAGCGGCTGATAGGTTTGGTACATCTGCCGCAGCAGAGGCCAGTCTTCCTCGGCCAGCGGCCGGATCACCGCTTGCTTGGCAACCATGGCAGGCATTGGGAACTCTCCTATTGGGCCCCCGTGGGAAGCGTCTCGGCCTTTTGCTCCGCGCGCGGTGGGGCCTTCTGAATCCTCGCCGTCATCGCGCCGTCTCTTTCAAGACCCCGATGTTCATAAACGAACGTCTCCTTTCAACAACGCACGGCAGGTGCCAAAGTGCCGGCGCCGACTGGAGGGTTGGTGCGCGTCCGCCCATAGCGGCCCACGCTGGCGGGGGCTGCGGAGGCAGGAATAAATGTCCGTGCTTGGGAGAAATGGCCTTGAGATGGGCCAAATGCCACAGGCCGCTCCGAATAAGCGACTGCAAACATAGGTTTTCTGTTTGGTAGACCCGGTGCAAGTGGGTAGACGAGGAGGAAGGACTGGTACCGTGTCCACTATTGATCTGCCTTACAAGGATTCGTCCGGCTTCTGCCATTTGGTGATGTCCGCCCTGGGTGGGGATGGAGCCAACGCCAGCGGTAAGCTGCTGTTCCAGATCGCGGTGGAGAAGCTGGGCCTGGATGGCGCCTACGACGCGCGCTACGGCAGCGAGAAAACGGGCACCCCCACCGACGTTTCGCTGCGGCTGTGCGCGCTGGGAACGCCAGTACGGGAGAGCGGCCCGACCGAGGAGCCGCACATTTTAGTCGTTTTCCGCCAGAACCTGATCCGACGCCTGGGCCTGAACCGAGGCCTGCGCGCCAACGCCGCCGTGTTGGTGAACTCGGAAGACCCGCCGGCCCAGGTGCGCGACGAACTGCAGCTCCACAGCGGCACGGTTACCTGCCTGCCAGCCATGGCGATCGTCAACGAAACGGGGGCGCGGTTGAACGTCCCGATGCTGGCGGCGGGGGCGCGGGCCCTGGGATTCCCAGCCGAGCTGGTGCGCGACAGCCTGGCGCGGGCCTGGCCCGGGGCGCGGCAGAAGAACCTGGCGGCCCACGACGCCGCCCTGGAGCGCTCCCTCAGCGCGTGCTTCCCGGCCGACGGCAAGTACATGCTGGCGGCCCCCGGCGTCAGCCGCGGCCCGGTCGGCTACAACAACATGCTCAACGGCGGCACCATTGACGCGCGCGCCTGGCTCTCCTCCGGCCTGGCGCCCTTCCCCGGCACCGGCTCCATCCCGGTCTTCTACCGGGAGGTGTGCACCGACTGTGGCCTCTGCTGGGTGGCCTGTTCGGACCCGGGCGCGTTGGTCTGGGCGGACAAAAAGATGGTGGGGATCGCCGAGGCCTACTGCAAGGGCTGCCTGCGCTGCGTGGAGGTGTGCCCGGAAACCAAGCGCGGCAAGGCGCTGCAGGCGGCAGTGAAAGCCGCCAGCGAGGTCTCCAGCGTGGCCCGGTAGCTACTTTCCGGCGCGGAAACTAGGTAGCGGCGGGCTTATTCTGCCACGCTCCGACAAGCGCGGCGCATGGCGGCCTGGAGCCGCCGCTATAGAAGTCGTTCAGTTGTTGATCACAGGACTTGGGACGTTCGAGCTTTCTTTTCGAGGTGAGCGATGATTGTTGGGGAAAAAGCAGCGATGAAGGCAGTGATCGCCAGCGGCAACGAAGCGGCCGGTCGCGCCATCCTGGACATCGGATACGACGGCGAAGGCTACTACCCGATCACCCCTTCCAGTGAAGTCGGGGAATATGTGGACAAGGCGATTGCGGCCGGACAAGCCGACCTGGCGTTCGTGGTGGGCACCAGCGAACTGGCCGCCATCAGCACGGTGGCGGGCATGGCCCTGGCCGGCGGCCGGGCCGTGGACGTGACCTCCTCCCAGGGCCTGATGCTGAAAGCCGAGCAGTTGCCGGCCATTGCCGGCCTGGGGCTGCCCGTGGTGTTGAACTTGGCGACCCGCGAGGTCTCCGCGCCGCTGAACATCAAGAACGGCCACTCGGACCTGGCCGCCACCCTGGGCTGGGGCTGGCTGATCTTTCTCGCCCCCAGCGTGCAGGCCGTCTACGACATGAACTTCATCGCGCTGCGCACGGCCGAGGCGGTGAACCTGCCGGCCCTGGTGGCCTACGACGGCTTCCATACCAGCCACGCCTTCCGCCGCATCGAGGTGTTTGGCGACCGCGAGGTGGCCCGCAGCTTCATCGGCGACCGGCCGCCGCGCATGAGCTTGCTCGACGTGGACCAGCCGCGCACGTTCGGTCCCTACATGAACGAAGACCTGATCAACACCAAGGTGCAGATGCAGGAGAAGATGCGCAAGGCCTACGCGCTGCTGCCGCAGATCTTCGAGGAGTTCTGGCAGTTGACGGGGCGACGCTATGGCTTCCTCGACGTCTACGGCGCGTCGCCGGCCCAGGCGGCGCTGGTGGCGCTGAACACGGCCGGCGAGGCGGCCAAGGAGGCGGTGGACCGGCTGCGGGCCTCGGGCCGCGCCGTGAGGCTGGTGATGCCGCTGGTGCTGCGCCCCTGGCCGGATCGCGAGGTGGTGGAGGCGCTGAGCGGCGTCGAAAAGATCCTGGTGGCCGAGCGCGTGGCCCAGTACGGCGCGCGCAACTACCTGGCCAACGAGATCGGTGCAGCGCTGCAGGCCGCCGGGCGCGCCACTCCCGTTCTCAGCCGTACCTACGGCATCGGTGGGCTGGACTTCCGCACTGCCGACGCCCTCAACCTCTTCCAGGCTGCGCTGCAGTACGGCCAGGACAGCATCCCCCGCGACGGCTTCTACGGCGCCTGGCCCGGCGACGAAGACGCCCAATTCCCTGCCCGTTTTGAGCCCATCACCACTACCCAGGCCATTATCAACGCAGGCACCGAGCGCGTGGACCTGAAGGCGCAGACCCAGATGCCGAGCCGCGTGGACCGCCATTCCTGCTGCCCCGGCTGCGGCATCTTTTCCAACCTGAACGTGTTCCTCAGCGGGATCGACGGCCACGTGGTGCTGCTGTTCAATACCGGCTGCGGTATGGTGGTCACTACTGGCTTCCCCTTCACCAGCTTCAAAGTGCCGTACATCCACAACCTGTTCCACAACGGCTCCTCCACGGCCACTGGCGTGGTGGAGATGTACCGCCGCTTCCGCCGTCAGGGAAAGATCAAGGAAGAGATCACCTTCGTGGTGGTGTCGGGCGACGGCGGCGACGACATCGGCATGGACCAAGTGATCGGCGCGGCCCTGCGGAACGATCCCTTCATCATGGTGGAGTACGACAACAAGGGCTACATGAACACCGGCGGCCAGCTCTGCTATACCGGCGTTCTGGGGCAGCGCTTCAGCAACGCCAACCTCGGGCCGGGCGAGAAGGGCAAGCACAGCCACCACAAGGACATCATCGAAATCCTGCGCGGCACCTACGCCCCCTATCTGTTCCAGGCCTGCGACTACAACTACCGCGACATGATCCTGAAGGCGCGCAAGGCGCAGCAAACCGTGCGCGAAGGCGGGTTCGCCTTCGGGCGGCTGTTCTCGGTGTGCCCGCTGAACTGGGGAACGGAGCCCGACCAGGCGCGGCCCATCGCTGAGAAGGCCGTGAAGAGCTGTCTGTTCCCCCTCTACGA
>CAYVGN010000002.1:0-5963 GCA_964451215.1 uncultured Acidobacteriota bacterium | reverse complement strand
CCTCTACGAGGTGCACCACGGCATCACCAAGCTCAACTACAATCCCGAGAAGGCCAACCAGAAGGTTCCGGCCATGGAAGCGTTCAGGCTGATGGGTAGGGTGTTTTCGCACCTGGTCCGACCCGAGTTCGCCGACGTGGCGGCGGCGATTCAGGCGGAGGTGGACCGGCGTTGGGCGCGCCTGGTAGAGATGGACGCCAACCCCAAGCTGTAGCAGGGCCAAGGAAAACCGACCCGCCGGGCCAAAGTGTCGCAACTGGGAACAAGACCCGGCAAAACACCGACATAACGTCATGCCACGGCTCGGAAAATGTCTCCCGTGGCCCTGGCCCGTGGCGTGCTCCGACTCAGGCCAACAGCGAGCGCGCCAGCCTGCGTTCGTTCGGTACGGGGGAATGCTCCTGCTCTCCGGCGCCAACACGGAGGGTTGAGGGGGCGCCGAAAGGAAGCAGGCTGCCCACCCCTGCGGTTCACCCGGAGCCGTAGAAGAGCGCGCTCGCTTTTTTTCAAGTGAACCGCGGGCAAGTCGCAGGTGTCCCGTGTTGGGCCTCGCGGAACAGGGCTCAGCGGGGCTCTGCCGGGGGCGGTCTGATTCCTGCGCTCTTCGGCAAGTCGCTTGCTCTTGCCAGCAACGGAGCAGGGCATGCTTCGGGTGCGGACCGTAGTCAGCTATGTGGACTTCACCACGCTGTCGCAGCGCGCGCTGGAAGGAGCGGTCCTGCTGGCGCGCAGCTTCGGCGCACGCGTCCTGGCGGCTGCTGCTGTCCCCATACCGGGAGTCAACATCAGAAGCCACGTGCTGCCGGACAGCGGGGGGGGCCTGCATGGCGTGGACAACGCCGAAGCAGCGGGGGTGCTGGACGAGCTCGTGCGCTCGACGCCACACCAGGGCGTGCCGTTGGAGCCCTACCCGATGAGCGGGGACGCCCCGTCGGTGCTGCTCTCGCTGCTGGCCCGTGTCCGAGCCGAGGTGCTGGTGGTGGGCGTTGGCGGCAGCCGCCCGCTGCTAATGCGAATGAACCGGCTGCAGGAGAGGCTCTTTCGCCAGGCCCCATGCCCCGTCCTTACTCTGAACGCCGCAGCCGTTTCCCAGGGCCTGCGCGCGCCGAAGCCCAGACCGCTGGGCGAACGGCCACCACGCATCCTGATCAGCACGGCCTTTGACCCACCCAGTGAGCACGCCGTGCTGATCGGCCTCCTGCTCACTCGCCACTATCAAGCCGACACGACGTTGCTGCACGTGGTATCGGCAGCGGAGAATCCAAGGGCCTCGCCGTTCCACCTGTGGCAGTTCCTGGCCGGTTTCACTTCGCGGGCCCAGGCTTTGCTCGCCTCCGCCATCTGCCCGGAATGGATCAGCCCGGTTCCCAGGACCCTGATCCGCTCCGGCCGCGCCGACGAGACGATCATCGAGACGACGGCGGACCTGGGAGCCGACCTGCTGGTAATCGGAGCCCGCCGGCCGCCGCTGCGGGTGCCGTTGTGGCCCTCGCTGGCCTCCCGCCTGGTGGCCGCCGCCCCCTGCGCTGTACTCGTAGCAGGTCCGCACGCCCTCACCAACGTCTCGCCAGCTAGCGAATGGGCCGCCGAAGCCAACCGCGTCCCCGCCTGAGAAAGGAAAAAAAGGGCGGCCTTGCTTCTGCTTCCCTCCTTCTCCTTGTTGTTTCTTGCCCTTTCGCCTCTTCCTTGTTCGTTGCGAAGGGACAGGATGGCGCAACTCCTAGACGGCAGTACACTTTGTCCGGCCTCGCGTGCCGGTGATGGCCTGCAACTCACTGAACAGAAAAGGCGAAAAGCCTGGCGAGCAGCGTGCAACGGTTGATGACGGACAAAGACGGCGCGGGCTTCCCTCCCGCGTAGGTCGCGCCGGCAGTGAGGGCCGCTCACCCCTCCCCGAGCGGCCCTTGCCGTTTCTGAGCCTAGGTCGAGACGGAGCAGAGCCACGAGCCCGCCGCAGCGGGGTCGCGGCTTTGTTGTCTGGTGGGCTGTGAGAACCGGCTCCGCAATGAGCTACAGAGCGCAGGGGCGGGTTTGCGACCCGCCCCTGGCAGCGTCTCTTTGCGATTCTTCCTAGGAAGGTCAGTCAGCGGCGGCAACCCGCACCGGGCGCATCTCCTGGGCATCCACAACGGCAATGGCGGCCATGTTGACGATGTCGTTGACCTCGCAGCTGCGCTGCAACACGTGCACCGGCCGTGCCATGCCCACCAGGATCGGCCCGATGGCCTCGGCGCCGCCCAGCCGCATCATCAGCTTGTAGGCGATGTTGGCCGACTCCAGGTTGGGGAACACCAAGACGTTGGCGCCGCCCCGCAGCATGCTGAACGGGTAGGTTTCCTCGATGATCTCGGGGCAGACCGCGGTGTCGGCCTGCATCTCGCCGTCCACCATCAGCGTCGGGTCGAGCTTGCGCACCAGCTCCGTGGCCCGGCGCACTTTCTCGGCCAGCGGGTGCTTGGTGCTGCCGAAGTTGGAGAAGCTGAGCATGGCCACGCGCGGCTCAATCTCGAACCGGCGCGCCACGTCGGCGGCGCACACCGCGATCTCCGCCAGTTGCTCGGCGGTGGGCTCGATGTTGACGGTGGTGTCGGCGAAGAAGTAGACGTCGCGCTTGAGAACGAGCATGTAGATCCCCGAGACGCGGTGGACGTCCTGGCGTGTCCCGATGACCTGCAGCGCGGGCCGGATGGTGTCCGGGTAGTGCTGGGTGAGGCCGGCGATGAAACCGTCGGCGTCGCCCATGTGCACCATCATGGCGCCCATCACGTTCTTGTTCCTCATCCACTGCTGCGCCTCGGTCAGCGTGACGCCGGCGCGCTGCCGCAGCCGGTAGAGCTCGTGGACGTAGGTTTCCAGGCGCGGGAAATTGGCGGGATCGACGATCTCGGCCCGCCCCAGCCGTAGCCCGAGCTGGGCGATGGTGGCGCGAATCCTGGCCGTATCGCCGATCAGCACCGGGGTAGCGATCCCCTCCTCGAGCAGCATCTGGGAGGCGCGCAGGATCTTTTCCTCCTCCCCTTCGGCGAACACGATCCGCTTGGGCGCGCGCTGGGCGCGGTGGATCACGGCGCGCATGACCTCTTGCGACCGGCCCAGGCGGCGCGCCAGCTCCTCCTTGTAGTCGGAAAGGTTCACCGTGCGCTGGGCGACGCCGCTGTCCATGGCCGCCTGCGCCACCGCCGACGACTCCCAGATCAGCACCCGCGGGTCAAACGGCTTGGGGATGATGTAGTCGGGCCCAAAGCTCAGCTTGTCCAGGCCGTAGGCCCGGCGCACCGAGTCGGGCACATCCTCCTTAGCCAGCGCCGCCAGCGCCCGCGTGGCCGCCAGCTTCATCTCCTCGTTGATGGCCCGGGCCCGCACGTCCAGCGCCCCGCGGAAGATGAACGGGAAGCCGAGCACGTTGTTGACCTGGTTGGGGTAGTCGGACCGGCCGGTGGCCATGATGACGTCGCTGCGCGTCGCCAGCGCTTCCTCGTAAGTGATCTCCGGGTCGGGATTGGCCATGGCAAACACCACCGGCCGCTCCGCCATGCTCATCAGCATCGCCGGAGTGACGCAGTTGGCCACCGACAGCCCGCAGAACACGTCGGCGCCCCTCATGGCCTCTTCCAGCGTGCGCAGGTCCGTCTCCCGCGCGAACCGCTCCTTGTAAGGATTCATGCCCTTGGTGCGGCCCCTGTAAATCACCCCCTTGGTATCGCACAGAGTGATGTTCTCGCGCCGCACGCCCAACCGCACCCAGTGCTCGGCGCAGGCGATGCCGGAAGCGCCCGCCCCGTTGAACACCACCTTCACCTCCTCCGTCTTCTTCCCGACCAGTTCCAGCGCGTTCAGCAGCGCGGCCCCGGAAATGATGGCCGTCCCGTGCTGGTCATCGTGGAAGATCGGGATGTTCATCGTCGCCCGCAGCTTCTCCTCGATGTAGAAGCACTCCGGCGCCTTGATGTCTTCGAGGTTGATTCCGCCGAAGGTCGGCTCCAACAGTTGAACCAGCCGAATCACCTCGTCCGGGTCGGTGGTGTTGACCTCCAGATCGAAGACATCGACGTCGGCAAAGCGCTTGAACAGCACCCCCTTCCCTTCCATCACCGGCTTGCCCGCCAGCGCCCCGATGTTCCCCAACCCGAGCACGGCAGTGCCGTCGCTCACCACAGCCACCAGATTGGCGCGCCCGGTGTACAGGTTGGCTGCATCCGGGTCCTTTTCTATGGCCAGGCAGGCTTCGGCAACGCCCGGCGTGTAAGCCAGGCTCAGGTCCCGTTGCGTGCGGCAAGGCTTGCTGGGGATCACCTCCAGCTTCCCGGGCCGCGGCGAAGAGTGATAGGCGAAAACCTCATCCGTTGTGATTCGCACAGGCTCTCCTTTCACAGCAACAGCCTTCCGGCCGGCCTCATCAGATCAGTATTCACCCCGACAGTCAATGGCGTCCAGCTAGAAGCGGTCGGCACGTCGGCAGAGTAATCCGCCGTTCAGTTGAGCAATCCCCTGGCCAACGGAACGGCCAGCCAGCGCGGTTCGCCGCAACATCTGTGAACGCCCCGCCGGGTCCGACCCTGTGGCAAGGCCGCGCGGGATTTGGCGTGCAACAGAGGCCCCACCAGGTGGGTCGCCACCCAGCGTTCGTGGTTCCCCGGAGGAATTGGGGAAACTGGTAGGGGCGATTCTCTTCTGCGCGCAAAGGCACAGTCGTCGGGGCCAAAGCGCCCGCTTGGCGACGTAGACTTGTTGACGCGGCGACATTTAGTCCTGGCAGGGCGATTGCTTCAAACCACAGGGACAGAGAGGACAAGATCCGCGCTATGGCCCAGAGGGCTCAAACGCTGTTTCCGGTCGCCGCCCTGGTCGCCGGCGCCGCCCTTCTGATCGCCGTTGTCATTCTGTACAGCCAGACGGAAGCGCTCATCATCCAACGCCACAACGAACACCGCTTGCTCATGGTGCAGGCCGTGGGAAGTGCCCTGGGGAGGGAAATCGAGCGCCGCCTGGACTCCTTTGCCGCCATTGCCTCCCAGGCACCGGCAACCGGCCAAACCTTGCCGGTTCGGCTTCGGAAGGAAGTGGAGGCGGCCGGTTTCCGCGACGTGGGCATTCGTGACTCAGGACTCCCGTTCTCGGGCCGGGTCACCATCGGAAGCGTCGTACTAGGGCAAGAGGGCATCCTGGTGCCGATCGCGTTCACACTGCCCAGGCGGCGTACGGTGGAGGCGGTCCTGCCGTTCCAGACCTTCGGCCCGTTTCTGGAAGTGTGGAACAAGCGGGTGGGCGGACGGCTGTGGCTGCTGGATGACGAGGGCCGGCTGATCTACAGCCAACTCCACCCGGACATGCTGGGCCGCAACTCGCTGGGCGGGGACACGCGCTGCCTGCAATGCCACTCCGGCTTCTTCATGGAGGCCGACATGGTGGCTGGCGGGTCGCGCTTTCGCCAGCACCGGGTGGGCGACCGGCCCAGCGTGTTCGTCTGTTACGCCCCGGTTGAGTTCGGCCGGCGCCGCTGGTCACTGGCTATGAGCGACCCGGAAGCGGAGGTCACGGCGCTGATCCGTCACGGCTTCCTCCGCGCCTCGCTGCTCACCGTGCTGTTCCTCACGCTGATGGTCACCAGCGGGATCGGCATGTTCCGCTTCTACCTGCAGAAGCTGGACGCGGAGCGCCGGGCCGCCATCGCCGAGAACCGCGCCCGCCTGGAGGCGCGCATGATGCGCGCCGAGCAACTGGCGGCCATCGGCAAGATGACGGCCCAGATCGCCCACGAGATCAACACCCCGCTGGCCAGCATCAGCCTGAACGTGACCTACGTGCTCTCGGAAGTGGAGCGGTTGCTGGGCGGGGTGGCGCCGGAAGTCAGCGAGGCGGCCGAAGAAATCCAGCGCGAGGTGGAGCGGCTGAAGAGCTTCACCCGCGAGTACCTGAAGCTGACCCGGATTCACACGCCAAGCTTAGGCCCGGTTTCTCTCCCC
>CAYVGN010000001.1:14587-26655 GCA_964451215.1 uncultured Acidobacteriota bacterium | reverse complement strand
GCTCGACACACTGCCGGAAGTCGTCCACCGTGGTGCAAGGGCGATAGGAGAGTTGCTGCGCCGTCATTCCCCGGATTCCTTCTTGGAGCGCTGCCACAGTTCTTCCATCTCCTCCAGGGTGGCCTCGGTCGGCTTGCTGCCACGCTCGGCGAGCCGTTGCTCCAGCCAGCGGAAGCGTGCGCGGAACTTCTGGTTGGCGCGGCGCAACGCGCTCTCCGGCTCCACGCCGAGGAAGCGAGCCGCATTGACGGCGGCGAACAGCAGGTCGCCGATCTCGTCCTCCGAGCGCTGCCGGCGCGCCTCGGGATCAGGCTCGGCCAGCGCGCGATCGAGCTCGCCCATCTCCTCCCGGATCTTGTCGAGCACCCCGTTGATGTCCGGCCAGTCGAAGCCGACGAACGACGCGCGGCGCTGCAACTGGTAGGCCTCCAGCAGGGCCGGGATGGCCCGCGCCACTCCCGCCAGCACCGACTCCGCCGTCCGGAACTGCTCGCCGCGAGCTTCTGCATGCCGCCGCTGCTCCTCTTCCTTCAGCTCGCTCCAGCGGCGAAGCACGTCGTCCGGCGTGTCCGCCCGCGCTTCGCCAAACACGTGGGGATGGCGGCGGACCAGTTTCGTATGGACCCGCTCGATTACATCATCAATGCTGAAGCGGCCCTCCTCAGAAGCCATCTGGGAAAAGAACACCACCTGCAGCAGGAGATCACCCAGCTCCCCCTTCAGCTCCTCAAAGTCGCGGCGATCAATGGCATCCACCACCTCATAGGTCTCCTCCAGCAGGTAGGGCTTGATGGTGTCAAAAGTCTGCTCCCGGTCCCACGGACACCCGCCCGGCGCGCGCAGCCGCGCCATCAGCGCTGCCAACTGGGAGAACCGCTCGCCCGGCATAGGGGAATGAATGCTCCAGCCTAACAGAGCGGGCGCGTGCGGGGCAACGATTGCTCGGTGCGTGCTAAACTTGGATGGTTCAGATGCCGAACAGGAGAGAAGGGGAGGAGTTCCAGGTCAGCGACCGGAGGAGGTTCACAGCGGAGGGCGCGCTGCGTGAGGAGGCGGAGGGCGAGCGCGCAGAACCGTCGCCCAAGGTGTCGGCTCCGCCCCGGCCCCGGCCGCCGTCCGAGCCAAAGCCCGAGCAACCGGGCGCGCAAGCGGCCGCTTCCCGGCAGGCGCGACAGGAATATGAGGGCGCCGGGCCGGCAGCAGGGAAGGTGACGTTCGAATCCCTGGTGCTCTCCCACGCCCAGGCCGCCATGCTCCAGCTCGGTCTGCTGGCGGTTGACCCGGCGCAACCGCTGGAGCCCGACCTGGCCGGCGCCCGCGAAACCATTGACCTGCTGGGCCTGCTCCAGGAGAAAACGCGGGGCAACCTTACGCCGGAAGAGGACCGCCTGCTCGACAACGCGCTCTACGAACTGCGGATGGCCTGGATGGAGGCCAGCCGGGCAAGCTAATGAGGCGGCAATATTGCCGTGCCGTGAGCTCCCTAACCCCGCCGGGCGGCACGGCTCTGATAGCAGCCGCCGAGGCGGGACCGTAAGAGAGCACACGCCGAGCTGGCACGGCTTCCGCCTGACGGTCATGATGGGCCTGCTTACGGTACTGGGTTCCGGAACCTCGGTGGGGGTACCGGCCATCGGCTGTCAATGCGCCGTCTGCCTCTCCGACGACGCTTGCGACAAGCGCACCCGTCCCTCGATTCTGCTGCAATTCAATGGGCGCAGCGTGGTCATTGACACCACCCCCGACTTCCGCTTTCAGGCCATGCGCGCCGGCCTGCGTCGTCTGGACGCGGTGCTGTTCACCCACTCCCACGCCGACCACATCCTGGGACTGGACGACGTTCGCCCCTTCAATTTTCACCAGAAAGGCGAGGTGCCCGTCTACGGCAGCCGCAAGACCATCGCACGCATCCGGCACATCTTCGACTACATCTTCGATGATACGTATCGGTTTGAGGGGCTGCCGCAGATAGCGACGCATGTCGTGGAAGGGCCTCTGGAGCTGTTCGGCGTCACCTTCGCGCCGGTGCCGCTTTTGCACGGCTCCATGGAGGTGCTTGGTTACCGCTTCGGCCAGGCCGCTTATCTGACGGATTACAGCGAGATACCGGAAAGTTCTTATCCTTTACTTGAGGATCTGGACCTTCTCTTCCTCGACGCCTTGCGCCATGAGCCGCACCCGGCTCACTGCACGGTCCAGCAGGCATTGGAATACGTGGAGCGCCTCCGGCCCCAGCGGGCCTTCCTTACGCATATCGCGCATGACCTGCCACATCGGCAGACCAACGCCCTGCTCCCGGAGAATGTGCGCTTGAGTTACGACGGCATGCAGATCGAGGTGGAACTGTGAGGGCATCAAAGGAGGCTCGTGGCCAAGCGGCCAAGCCGGGGCGCCTGCCCGGGGAGGTGCGGCGGTGAAGGTCTGGCGGAGTTTGGCCGACGTGCCTCATGGCCTCCGCTGCCCCGTGTTCACGGTCGGGAACTTTGACGGGGTGCACGCCGGTCACCAGCAGATCCTGGAAGTCCTCCGCCAGCGAGCCGCGGAAACCGGCGGCACGCCTCTGGTGCTCACCTTCGATCCGCACCCGCTTCGCATCCTGGCCCCCGAACGTGCCCCGCGGCTGCTCACTCCCCTGTCCTTGAAGCTGGAACTGTTCGAGAAAGCCGGGGTCTGGGGCGTGCTGGTCCAACCCTTTACCCTCGAGTTCTCGCAAGTGACGCCCGAACGGTTCGCGCGAGAGATCCTGGCCGGGCGCCTGGGCTCGCGCGAGGTCGTCGTTGGCGACAATTTTCGGTTTGGGTACGAGCACGCCGGAAGTGCCCGTACCCTCACCGAGTTGGGGCAGAGGTTCGGGTTCCAGGTGCATGCCGTGGCCCCCGTGCGCCTGAGGAGACAGACGGCAAGCAGTGCGCGCATCCGGCGCCTGCTGGAGGAAGGGCGCGTCTCGCTGGCTAACCGCCTGCTGGGCCGGTGCTTTTCGGTGCGGGGCCGGGTCGTGCCCGGCCGTGGCATCGGCCAAGCCAAGACAGTTCCTACGCTAAACCTCGAAGAATACGGGGAGATGCTGCCCGCTCGCGGTGTCTACATCACGGAAACGGCCTGCGACGGCGTCCGATCTATCTCTGTCACCAACATCGGCCACGCTCCCACCTTCACAGAGCGCGCACTGCAGGTGGAGTGCTTTCTGCTGGAAGCAACTCCCTCGGTGGGCACCGAGTGGATGGAGGTCGTTTTCTGGCGCCGGCTCCGCGACGAGCGCAAGTTCCCTTCCCCGGAAGCTCTCAAGGCACAGATCCTGCGGGACGTATCCGCCGCCCGGGTGTTTTTCCGCCGCCTGCGCAAGCCACAAACCGTCTGACCCGCGCGACCCCGGGCACACAGACAAGTGGACTGAGGCCGGGCTTGTCTCTGCCGCATCAATAGCGGATGCCGCGCCGGTTGCGGGGATGGTCGGGATTCCAGCGCATCAGCGCTTCGTGGCGGTTCTTGACCTTCTCGACATTGGCCGCCAGTTTCTCGAGTTTTCCGGGGTCAATCTTCACTCCCAGCCCGGGACCTTCCGGGATTCGCACGGTGCCGTTCTGGAAGGCTAGCAGCGGCCCCTGGATGACGTCTTCCGAGGTCCAGGGGTAATGCGTGTCGGCTGCGAACTGGACCGCTGGCAGCGCGCAATTCAGATGGGCCATGGCCGCCATGGAGATTCCCAGGTGGTTGTTGCTGTGGCCGGAGAGCCCCCAGCCGAAAGTTTCACAGATGCCTGCCACCTTGCGGGAATTGAACATCCCGCCCCAGTAGTGGTGGTCGGCCAGGATGATGTCCACCGACTCCTTCTTGAGCGCCACGGGCAGATCGCTGAACTTCGTGACGACCATGTTGGTGGCCAGGGGAACAGCCGTATTGCGGCGGACCTCGGCCATGCCGTCGTGCCCGGCCGTGGGGTCCTCCAGGTACTCCATCCCCAGGTCTCTGACCGCCGCAGCAACCTTGAGGGAGGTCTGGACCGACCAGGCGGCATTAGGGTCAATGCGCAGGCGCGCCTGGGGCAGCGCCGCCCGCATCATCTTCAGCGCTTCAACTTCCTTCTCCGGCGGCAGCACGCCCCCCTTGAACTTACAGGTCAGGAATCCGTACCGGCGGTGGAACTCGACGAACTGTTGGGCAGCGCCCTCGGGGGTGGTCACGCCAGGGTCATCGCCCTCGGGCATGATGAAGAAAACGTAGGCAGAGAACTCGGCCGCGGCGCGATAGCAGCCGCCAATCAAGTCCACCAGTGGGCGGTTGAGCGCCTGGCCGATGATGTCCAGGCAGGCAACCTCGACCATGCCGTAGGCCGCCACGTTGGGAATGCTCATGCGCAGCAGTTCGAGCTGGAAGGGGTCGCGGCCCAGGACCGCCGGACGGGCAGCTTGGAGCGCGCCGGCGGTGGCCGCCGCACCCTCGGAGACGCCGGTGAGCCCGCTCTCGGTACGGAGCTGGAGGATGGTGCGGACGAAGTGGGTGTCGTGCACATCCCAGGAGTTCAGCAACGGGCGGTCCGGCGAGGCCACCCGCGTGATCGTCATCGCCGCAATCTTCATCGAGCTGGCAGGGGCCGCGTGGCGTGGCGTCCCGCTTCGGCGCACGCCGCCGCTTTTCTGGTCGAAAGCCAGCGCCAGGTCCTCCAGGCTCTCCAGGTTGCTCACCCCGAACCCGGCCAGGCTTGCATTCTTCAGGAACGCCCGCCGTTCCATGATCTTCCCCGCTGCTGGAATTGCTGGGACTCTATACCGCACCGGCGCAAAGGGCAAGCGTGGCCCGTTTGGGTCGAAAGGCAGGGTGAAAGCGGCCCCTGGGCCCCCTGGGGAGCCAGAATTGCGCCCACTGTGGCCGTGTGGTAGCATGCTTTGTTGTTTAGAACGAGATTGGGTTGGGCGGTTAGCTCAGTTGGTTAGAGCGCCTGCCTTACAAGCAGGAGGTCACAAGTTCAAGTCTTGTACCGCCCACCACCTTGAACGCGGGCCAGTTCCGCAGCGGGGCCGTAGTGAAGCCGGTTATCACGCCTGCCTGTCACGCAGGAGATCGCGGGTTCGAGTCCCGTCGGCCCCGCCAGAGTTTTCAATAGCCTCTGGGTTCGGAACCGCCCAGCCCACTCCCTGTCACACAACCCCTCGCGAAACGCCTGCAAAGATTCCGAATCTCGCAGGCCTGGACAAGGGTGTTGAACGCGGCCGGCCCTGTCCAGGTTTCGTAAGCCGCGCGCCTGTGGGTGACGTCAACCCGCAGGCCATCGCTCTCACGGCGGATCTATGTCGGGCCATGCCGGGCCGTGGAGCGCTCGGGTAAAGGAGCCAGTGGGAGCCGCGCTACCGATCGCAGAGGTTATCCCGCCGCCGTATTGGAAACCTTGGCCTCGGCGTCGGGGCAGGGGGGCAGGAGAATGGCCACCAGCAGAAGAAAGGGAATGGCTAGACGGGTGACCTGTTTGGGCATGGCTGTTGCGCTTCTGAGCAACTTGCAGTCCGGCTTGGCAGGCTCCTAACTGATAGCAGAATCAGGGGTTATTCGCGGCCCACGCGGACGCGGGGCACAGTGGGCTGCGCCATTTCCCACACCAAATGTCTCTTTCCCTCCGAAGACCCAGCGCAGGATCGGTGTCGCTCTACTGTGCTACAGGATAGTACTAACGTTCTATAAGAAACCTCTTGCATTCGCGCGTCGGGTCGGATATAAGAAAACTACCCACCAAGCGGGGGGACAGGCTATCTCGCCTAACCAGACTTGACCGCTGCCTGTCCCCTCCCATCTTTCCTTAAGTTGACTGCATGCTCGCTGCCTTGCGGCCCTGGACTTTCGCTCGTGTGTCTCTCGCTCTACCACACGCCGCGTGCTTGGCCAACTCACCGAGCGCTCAAGCCATCCCAGGAAGGGGCAACAAATCCCGCTTCAGGATCATCCACTCCTGCAGCGCGGCTTTCAACTCCTGCTCGATGGCGGCCACTTCCTTTCGACCGGCACGGTTGTTGAACTCACGCGGGTCGTTCTGAAGGTCGTACAGCTCGAACATCGGGCGGGTGGGCGAGAAATAGACCAAATGGAGCCAGCGATGGCCGCTGACGACCTGAAAATCCAGAAGCCGCAATTGCGACCCTTCCCGAATCCAAGGCGCCGGCGGGAAGACAGAATCGGCAGTCCACCGGAGGTCAAGAGGATACGAAGAACGGGGGGAGGTAGTGGCGGCAAGACGCTCGCTTGTTGTATTTTGATCTGCTGGTAGGTCGGTATCCTCCAGAACAGGTCACTGCCATCGCTGAGCGTTCCGTCAGCCGGCCGATTTCGCCGGCCCCGCATCCGTCCAGCGGCTGCAAGGCGAGGAACCAGGGAGCAGCAACATGGTCAGCGGCGAACTGATTCGTCTGAAGAACCTGGTGGATGACTGTGTCCGTGTCGCCCGGGTGATCCAGCGGGAGTACCTGAACCTGGAACCGGGCGAACAAGCCGAACTGATTGATTACATCCGCAAGTTTGCTCCCCGGCTGGAAGATCTGCTCCCCGGCAAGCCACAGCCGAGGGAAACACGCAACGGCTAACAGCCCAGGGAAACACCCAACGGCTAAGCGCTGCAGGGAAGGATGGTCTCACCTGCGGTGCAGGTCGTCGCCGTTCCGATCGGGGAGCAAGCCAGAAATGCCAACGCGGCGGCCACGGCCGGCAATCCGTTGCCGAAATTAGCTTGCCAGGCGGCCAGCGCGCGCGGCTACCATGGACTTGAAATGCGGGCGGAACTGATCGAGGCCGAGGAGCGCCTGGAGGCGGAATACTGGTGGTTTGTGGGCCGTCGGGCCATCCTGGACCGGCTGCTCCGCCACTTCGTGAAGCGCAGCCGGGTGGCTGTAGATGTGGGCTGCGGCAGCGGCCGGAACCTGGAGGTGCTGGCCCGCCATGCCGACCGGGTCCTGGGAACGGACCGCTCGGCCACCGCGGTAAGGCTGACCGCCAGCCGCCACTTCCCCGCCCTTCTGGCCGACGGCAACAGCCTGCCCCTCGCCGACAGTTCTGCTGACCTGCTGACCGCGCTCGACGTCCTCGAGCACATGGAGGACGACATCCACGCCCTTCTTGAGTTCCGGCGCGTGCTCCGGCCCGGCGGCCGCTTGTTGCTGGCGGTGCCGGCCTACCGTTTCTTATGGAGCGAGCACGACGAGGCGCTGCAGCACCGCCGCCGCTACCTCGCCTCCGAACTCCACATCAAGCTCACCAACACCGGCTTTGAGGTGGAGAAGCGCAGCTACGCCGTCTTCTTCGCCTTCTTTCCGATTGTCCTCTATCGCCTGGCCCGGGGCCTGTTCCCGAAAGACCCCATGGCGCCCAAGGCGTCCCACGTGATGCTTCCCCGGCTCCTCAACACCTTCTTCGCCAAGCTGCTGAGCCTGGAGGGGCGGCTGATGCGGGTCATCAATTTTCCCCTGGGTGCCTCCATCGTGATGGTCGCCCGCAAAGTCGGGGAAAAATAAGCCGCCAGGCGCCGCATCGGCTTTGAGCGAGGCGCGACCCGCGGCGGCGGGCAGCGCAGGTGGCGAATCAGGATCAGCCGGCGGTCGTGGTAGGGCGCTGTCGTTCGAGCGCCAGCGCGCGTTCCCGCCGGGAAGAAAGCAGCCAGCCAAGGAGAACGGAGACCAGCGCCACCAGGGAGATAGCGCCGCCAACGTAGACCTTGACGGGCACCAGCAGGAAACGAACTGAATGTCGCCCGGCGGGGAGGAACACGCCGCGCTGGATGGCGTTAGCCCGGAAAACCGGCTGGCTGTAGCCGTCCACCTGGGCCCGCCACTCCGGCCAGTAGGTCTCGGCGGCCACCAGCAAGCAGGCGCGATTGGCCTGTACCTCCAGGCGAATTTCGTTGGGAGAGTAGAGGGTGAGTTGGACTGCGCCGGGCGAGGGCTGGCCGGGCTTCCAGGGTAGGTCGGGAATCCCCTCCCCCTGCACCACCGCGGCCAGCCGGGGATCGGGATCACCCTCCTTCAGGATGCCCATCGCCTGTTCGCTGCTCTTCACCGGCAGAACCTGCCCGACCAGGTAGAAACGGGGGAGCGCGCGCCGGTTCTCGAACACCTTGTGCCATCCCTTAGAGATGCGCTCCAGCCCCGGAATCTCCTCCTGCGTGCTGACCACGTAGCGAACGTTCAGCAGATTCAGCAGGGGCGATCGAGCGTCGTCCAGGCGGAACTGGCGGTCAGTGGAAGTAGAAAAGGCAGAGCGGTAGCGCAGATAGTCGAGCAGCAGCACCGCACTCATGCCGTTGGCCGAAGCGACCCGGTGGAGGGGGAAGATGGTCTGCCAGGAGTAGGGGAGGTCAGAAGTGTCGATGCGGTACGGCTCCCCTGGGGGCGCGTGATCGGCGATGATCTTCAGCACTTCTGCCGGTTCCTCGATCCCCCGGCGTTTCTCGGGCCGCTCGACATTGCCGGGATAGGTGTTAGGGGCAGTCGAGGAGCCGGCGGCCACCAGGTCGATCACCGCGACGGCGACCAAGAGGGCGGAGAAGGCGCCACGGCCCGACGGCGCCGCGGCGGTCATGCGGCCGAGTATCAGGCAGCAGGCCAGCAGGATCAGCGCAGCGTACTGGAGGCTGCCGGCCGCGTTTGCCAGCCGCTGCTGTGTCGCCTGGTCAGAGAACGCGGGCATCACCGCGTAGCCAACCAGGCCCAGGGCAAAGGCGGCGAGCGCCGCCGCTTTCCACAGCCGCACCTCCACCCGGAGTTCGTCCTCTCCGAGCGCCTGGAGCGAAAAAGCGGCCAGGGCGGCAAACGACAGGCTGAAAAAAGCCAGCACAAACTCCGGGTAGATCCCGCGGGCGGCGAAACCCGGAAACACCATGAAGATGATCTCGGATAGAAAGAACCGGCCCCCGAACATCCACAAGAACGCAAACGCGGCAGAAACCCAGAACACGACAACGCGCCGAGCCGGCTTCAGGGCCAGCCCAGCGACCACCAGCAGCAGCGCCGGGAGCCCCTGGTACAGGTACATGAAGGTGTAGTTGACGAAGCCCCAGTAGTTGCCGCGCAGTTGGCTGAAGAAGTTGGGAACCAGCAGCGATGTCAGCGCCTCCCAGGCAAACCCCTCGACGGCCTGCTGGCGCGGGCGCAGTGTCGCCACCGACAGCCGGGCCACGTCAAAGGCCGGCAACAGCGCCACCGCGGCCAGCGCCGCGCTCAACAAGCAGGCGCCGGCATAGAGCGCCAGGGGCCCCGCCAGCCTTGCCAGGGGCTTCAGCGGGGAATCGGAGCGGCCCTGGCCCTTGCTCGGATAGGCCCAACAGAGCACCCAAAGCCCTCCGAAGACGTAGGCCGGGAGGAAAATGGCTGGAAAGCCCGCCAGAACCATCAGCGCCAGGACAACGGCAGTTGCGCTAAGGCCAGCGAAGTTTCGCCGCTCGGCCAGGTGCCGTGTCGCCAGCGCCAGCCAGGGAATCCAGGCGGCGCCAGCGACCGCTCCCAGGTGCTGGGTCTGCGAAGCAAAAAACGCCCCTAGTTGGAAGACCGTGCCGCCCAGCAGGGCGGGAGCCCGCCAGCACCCCAACCGGCGCAGCAAGACGTAAGCGCCGAGGCCGGCGAAAAACACGTGCGCCACCACCTGCATCTCCATGAAGGAGTAAGGGACGCGGCCATACAACAAGTTGCCGAGCGCCACCACCGGCAACGTGGCGGGATAGAACATGGCCGTGGTGATGTTGCCGCTGAAGGGCTCGCCGCAATAGCTGAACGGGTTCCACCAGGGAAGTTGCCGGAACTGCCGCAGCGACCAGGCAATCAGCTCGGTGAGCGGGTAGTGATACTCGTACAGGTCATAGGGGATGTGGAACTGGTGCCCGGTAAACAGGATGGCGCGGAAGAAGAGGGCGGTGGAAGCCGCGAAGTAGAGCAGGGGGGCGACCGCAGAAGCCAGCCGGCGGGCCACCACGGAACCGACTGCCATTCGCTCGATCACCGATTCCCTCCGCACCGCCTTCCTACGATTGCCGTGTCGCAGCGGGCGAAACCGCGGTCGTGGGGCGCGCTGCCGGCCAAACCAGGCAAAAGCCGCAGAGCAGCAAACCAAGGCAGGAAACGGCCGCTCCCGCATAGAGCATCCGCGGGACGATGAACATGCGCACCTCATGCGTTCCCGCGGGAACGAAAACGGCGCGGAACAGCGCGTCGGCGCGCACCAGCGGATGGGGAGCGCCGTCCAGCGTGGCCCGCCAGTCGCGCCAGAAGGTCTCCGTCACCACCAGGACCGCCGGCCTTGCCGCGGTCACCCGCAGTCGCAGCTCGTTGGGGGCGTAGCCGAGCAATCGTACCTCTCCCAGTTCTTCGGAGCCGGCGGGACCGGCCAGACCGGAGAAGGTTGCGGCGTCCCGGGCGGAAACCACCGCCACCCGCGCGGGATCCACCTCGCGGGTGTGGATCATGCGCACGGCGTCGCCGATATCCTTCGCTATCGCCAGCCCGCCAACCAGAGAATAGCGCGGCAGCGCTCGTGGGTTCTCAAAAACGTTGACTTCGCCGTGGTAGATCAAGTGGGCTCCCGGAACCTTCTCCCGCGAGGCTACGATGTAACGGACGCCGGCCAGGTCCAGCAGGGGCGAGTCAGGCAGTTCCAGGCTGAATTGCCGGTCGTCGCTTCTGGAATAGGGCAGGCGGTAGATGAGGGTGTCCTTCAGCATCAGCGGGTTCATGCCGTTGGCCGAAGGAAGGCGCCACTGAGCGACCTTGGCCTGCCAGTTGTAGCCCAGGTCGCTGGTATCAATGCGATAGGAGGGCAGCGGGCCGAGGCGCTGGCGCAGGAAGCTGACGGCGGGCGGTTCCGGGTCCCCTGCCCCCGGATAGGTAGTGATATGGGTGTGGGAGCCGATGGCCAACAGGTCGAATAGCACCAGGCCGCAGAAGCCGTAAGCCAAGCGGCGGCGCGCCGGCGGGCCTGCGTCCGCGTGCCCGCGCAGCAGCAGCCCGCACAAGCCCAGCGATAGGGCCACCAACATCAGGGACGCGCCGGAGGCGGCCGCCCTCACCCCGAAAGGCGACTCGGGAGGCGAAAACGCCCCGGCGGCGGAGACCAGCAGCGCTATCACTCCCGCTGCGGCCGCCAGGCGCCAGCAGAGCCGCGGCCGCAACAGTGCTGGCCGCTCGCCCCGCTGGTAGGCGTCCAGCGCCAGCGCCAGCAGCGCCGCGCAGAACAGCGAGAAGTAAGCAAGCACGAATTGGGGGTAGAGGCCGCGGGCCACGAAATGCGGAAACAGCAAGTAGAAAAATTGCGCCAGGAAAAACGTCTGGCCGAACATCCACAGCAACGCCACGCCTGCTGCCGCTAGCCAGGGGCGCGCCTGCGGAGCGCGGGCAAACCACGCCAGCCCCGCCAGCAGCACCAACAGGACAGGCGCGCCCTGGTAGAGATGCAGAAAGGTGGTGTTCTCTTTCAGCCAGTAGTCGCCGCGAAGCTGGTTAAACAGGTTCGGCCAGAAGAAGGAGGTGGCGGCTTCAGGGGCCAGGCCGTCCAGCGCCTGGGAGGGCGGCCGCAGGGTGGCCAGCGAGTGCTTGCCCACCTGGTAGCCGGGCAGCCAGGACACCGCGGTCAGCAGCAGCGCCAGCGCCACCACGGCGCAGAGCAGGCCGAGGGCGCGGGCATGCGGCCTCCATTGCCAGCGCGGGTTGCGCTGCCACATCCACTGCAGGTAGAGCAAGGGGCCGAAGACCAGCGCCGGCAGGTAAGTGGGAGGGAAGCCGGGCAGGATCATCAGCGCCAGCACCACCGCGGCCAGAGCCGCCGCGCTCCAGTCGCGGCGCTTTTCCACCCGATAGAGCGCGGCCAGCAACCAGGGCAGCCAGCCGGCCCCGCTCACCGCCCCCAGGTGCTGCGTCTGCGAGGCGAAGAACGCGCCCACCTCGTAGACGGTGGCGCCGGCCAGCGCTGCCGCCACTGTCGTGCCCAGCCGGCGCAGCAGCACGTACGTTCCCAGCCCGGCCAGCACCACGTGCCCGATCAACTGCCACTCCATCAGCCAGTAAGTCACCCGGCCGTAGACAGCGTTGCCCACCAGCACGGTCAAGAGG
>CAYVGN010000001.1:8756-14577 GCA_964451215.1 uncultured Acidobacteriota bacterium | reverse complement strand
GGGCGGGTAGAACATTGCCGCCTGGACGTTGCCGAAAAACGGTTCCCCCATGTAGCTGAACGGATTCCACCAGGGGAACCGGCTGAATTCCCGCAGCGACCAGGCTATCAGCTCCGAGAGCGGCTGGTGGAACTCTTCCAGGTCGTAGGGGATGTGGTAGTAGCTGGGGAGAAAGAGCGGGCCGCGGAAAAACAGCGCCGCGCCCGCCAGGCAATAGAGCGCCGCCCCCAGCATCTCCCGACGCGCGTTCCGTACGGGCGAGGGTGTCCGTTCCTCTGCGGGAACTTCAACCTGCTTCATAAGCTCGCTTCATCGGACAGGTGCAAAAATAGGCAGGAGTGATCACCAGGTACCGGCCAGCTTCTTCGCTCTGCCTCTGCGCTGGCTCTCGCACCGGACTTTACTGATCTCTGCGTAAATTGGTTACCGCCCCGCGTCAGGGCACGGCTTCAGCCGTGCCGAGCAAAGGCCCTCGCGTCTGGGCTTTAGCCCCTGAGGTTCTTCGATTTAGCTCAACCTCAGCGGCTAAAGCCGCCCTGTGCTGAGTTGCCCCGGCACGGCTGAAGCCGTGCCCTGACGCAACGTGGGTGGTAACCTATTTCCGCAATCCTAATTAGCTGGCCGATGCAGCCTGTGCGGCCTGGGGCGCCACGCTTGCGGCAGCCTTACTGTTCTCGGCGACCGCGACCAGCGAAAGGCCGAAGGGCAGCCGGAAAAGCCGCTCCAGTTTGAACAGCGGCAGCAGCAGATTGTACAGCCGGACCTGAAATGCCGGAAGAGCCTTGCGGCCAAGGAGCCGGCCGTTCAGCAGCCAGCCGGGAATGCCGGCCATGTTGAAATGCTGCAGGTGCACCAGCCGGAACCCGGCCTGCTCCAGCTTCCGGCGCAACTCCTTCTTGGCATAGCGGCGGTGGTGACCCAGTTCCCGGTCCAGGCTGCCATACAGCAGTTGGTGCGCAGGCACCAGCAGGATCAGCTTGCCTCCGGGCACCAGCGCCCGGCGTAGCTGTTCGAGGACCGCCACGTCCAGCTCGATATGTTCCAGCACGTTGACGCATACCACGGTGTCCAGTTCCAGCCAGCGAAGCTCATCGGTAGGAACGTTAGCCAGGTCCAGGTGGCGGACCTGGACGTTGGGACGGGACTTGAAGCGGTTCTTGAGGTAATCCAGGTAGAGCGAAGAGACGTCGCTGGCGATCACCACCTCCCGCTTGGCCAGGTAGGTGGTGATGTTGCCGATGCCGGAACCCACTTCCAGGATGCGGCTGCCCAAGTGGGGGGCGATCGTCTCATACATCCAGCGGTTGAGGCGCGGGGCCGCCGAGAGGGCCATCAGCGTGGACAGCCCGCTGTCCTGCCGCGGCGCGGTCAGCGCGCAACGCAGGATGGTCCACATGGCCGCCACGCCGTCTTTCCAGTTGATCTTCTTCCCTTCCGCGTATTCGCGGCCGTGGTAGCTGATGGGGACTTCGTAGATGGTGTATTTCAGTTGGGCCACCCGCGCCGTCACTTCCGGCTCGAACCCGAAGCGGTTCGACCTCAGGTGCAGGTTCTTCAGCACCTCCGCCCGGAACACCTTATAACACGTCTCCATGTCCGTCAGGTTCAGGTTGGAGAACACGTTGGAGAGCAAGGTCAGGAACTTGTTGCCCAGGGTGTGCCAGAACAGCAACACGCGGCGCGGCGAGCCGGCAAACCGCGAGCCGTAGACCACGTCAGCCCTGCCGTCCAGGATGGGGGCCAGCAGTTGCGGGTACTCGTTCGGGTCGTACTCCAGGTCGGCGTCCTGGATGAGGATGAGCTGCCCGGTTGCCTGGGCGATGCCGGCGCGCAGCGCCGCACCTTTGCCCTTATTCCGCGGCTGGTGGATCACGCGGAAGTTGTCGTAGGCGGCGGCCAGTTGGTTGAGGATTTCCGAGCTGCCGTCGGTGGAGCAATCGTCTACGGCGATAATCTCCTTCTCGATGGGCACGGCCTGGACGCGGCGCACGATCTCCCGCAAGGTCAGCCGCTCGTTGTACACCGGCATGATCACCGAAAGCAGCGGCCCGTTCCCAGCCATCCCGTTAACTCTAGATTCCTTGGGAAAGCCCGTCAAGCCAGAGCGCGATGGCTCTTGCCCCAGCGGACCTGTTCGCTTATCATCACTGCTCGAAGAGCGTTCTCGGATTTGCCGCGGTTGCGGCGAATGGGAAGCTGGTGCAAATCCAGCACGGCCCCGCCACTGTGATTGCGGAGGACGCGCCCCGAACGCCACTGTCCCTAATGGGGCGGACGGGCAACAATGCCGATCCCCAGCGGGATGGGAAGGCGGGCGCGTTCGATGAGGCATAAGTCAGGAGACCGGCCGGGAACCGAATCATTCCCCTGTCGCGGGATGGGAGGAGATGATGACCTGCCGTTCGCTTTTCCTGAAAGTTCTGGTGCTTTCCCTGGCTCTGGGTGTAGGGGACCAGCTCGCTTACGCTCGCGGCTCTGATGTCGCGGAAATTTCGGGGGTGGTTGTGGACCCCCAGGGCGCGCCGGTGGCTGGGGCGGCGGTGCACCTGCTGGGCGGGGTCGCGCGCGCCACAACCACGGATGCTTCGGGCCGCTTCCGCTTCTCTGCGCCCGTCGGTGGCAGCTACACCTTGCTGGCGGTGGCGCCGGGGTTCACTGGGGTGCCCCGGCGGATCACCGTGGGCGAGGAGGGCGTGAGCACGGAACTGCCGCTGAAGCTGACAGCGCGCAGCGAGGTGGTGGTGGTGACCGCCGAGCGCGCGGAAATGCCGGCCTCCTCGGTGGCCTCTTCCACCACCGTCCTCACCCGCGCGCAACTGGACCAGATGCAGGCCCAGAACGTGGCCGAGGCGCTGCGCCACGTACCCGGCCTGAGTCTGGTGCAGACCGGGCGGCGGGGCGGTGTCACCGGCCTGTTTGCCCGGGGCGGAAATTCCAATTTCAACCTGGTGATGATTGACGGCATCAAGGTGAACGACTTCGGCGGCTCGTTCAACTTCGCCAGCCTGCCGATCGAAAGCGTGGAGCGCATCGAGGTGGTGCGGGGGCCGCAGAGCGCCCTCTACGGCCTGAATGCCATCGGCTCAGTCATCCACATCATCACCCGGCGGGCGTCCGGCCCGTTTCAGGCCCGCGGCGAAGCCGCCGCCGGCAGCTTCCGCACTGCTCGCGGCGCCTTCGGGGCCGGCGCCCGCATGGGGCGCTTCGGCTGGAACTTCGACCTGATGCGCCACTCCACCGACGGCGTCGTCCCCAACGACCAGTACCGCAATGAAGCAGGCTCCCTGCACCTGGACTACGAACCGAACCCGACCAGCGTGCTGCGCTACACGCTGCTGGCGGACGCCAACGAAGCAGGCGCCCCCGGACCCTTCCGCATCGCTCCGGTGGACCGCACTACTCGGGGCAAGCAGAACTCCTACCTTAATGGCCTGGAGTTTGAAGCGCAGCGGGGCCGGTTGCGCCAGCGCCTGACCGGGAGCCTGTACACCGACCGGCTGGGTTACACCTCGCCCTTCGGCCCCTGGCGCACGCGCCAGTTCCGTGGAAGCGTGGGCGCCGAGACCCATCTGGCGCTGGCGGAAGCCGATGTCCTGGTCTTCGGCTTCGAGTACCAGCGTGAGCGTTTTCGCAACAGCTTCGTCACCGATGAGCGTTCCTCGGAGTTCCCGCTGTTCCGCAACAACATCGGATGGTTCGTGGAAAACTGCTTCGAACGGGGTGGGCGCCTGTTCGTCAACGCCGGCCTGCGGCTGGAAGACATCCGCACCTCGGCGCTTCCTCCCGATGCCTGGGGAACGCGCCCGGCGATCCCTGCCCGCAGCATCCTGGCGTTGAGCCCGAAAGTCTCGCTGGCTTTTCTGCCGCGCGCCGGCGGGCCCACCAGGTTGCACGCCAGCGCCGGGGCTGGCCTGCGCGCCCCCGATGGCTTCGAGCTGGCCTTCACTGACAACCCGCAGCTCAATCCCGAGCGCACCGCCAGCTTCGATGCCGGCGTGGAGCGCGAACTGGGGGGCCGCCGGGCGGTGGTGGATCTGACCTACTTCCACAACCGCTACCACGACCTGGTGGTGACGCTCAGCGGCGACCTTCGCCACCTCAGCCGCTTCCAGTCCGACAATCTGGCCAACTCGCGCGCCCAGGGCCTGGAGTTCTCTGCTGCCTTACGGCCCTGCGAGTGGTTCAGCCTGAGCGGCTCCTACATGTGGCTCCACAGCCAGGTGCTATCGCTGGACCGCGCGCCCGGGCGGGCGCTGTCGCCGCTGCGGGTGGGACAGCGCCTCTTGAGGCGCCCCGAGCACTCGGCCTCGTACCTGGCCACCTGGCGCGTGCCCCGCTGGCGGCTGACGTTGAGCACCGGCGCGGTGATGCGTTCGGCAGTCCTCGACGTTCATCCCCTGCTGGGGCTGAGCGGCGGCGTCGAGCAGAACCCCGCCTACCTCCGCCCGGACCTGGGCGCCGAGATTGCCCTGAGCCGGGAGGTGGCCTTGTTCGCTCGGCTGTACAACTTCACCGATGAGCGCTACGAAGAAGCCCTCGGTTTCCCCGCCCTACGGCGGAATTTCGTCGCCGGCTTGAAATTCCGCTGGCGGTAATTGGTCCATTATGGGCGTTGAAACGAGAACTCTGTATGCGTTGCAGGCGGGTGCTGTAGGGGCGGCTCCCGCTTGGCGGGACCGCCCTGGGCAGGCACAAGACCTGGGGTCCCCGGCGCGCGTTCTTGGCGCGCTGGGGTGGAAGGCCTGCCCCTACACCCAGGATATGAAGGGCCCAGCCGCTCGGCTATGGTAGCGCCGGCATCCTGCCGCAAGTCGTTTGTGTGCCTCGCCCTGCGGGGCCGGCGAGACGCCGGCGGTACGTAATGCTGTTCCCGGCGTGCGTCTTTTCGTAAGCTAAGAAGGTCAGGTTGTAGAGCGCGATGGGCGCCAGCCTGCTTCAGCGGAGCTCCCAAACTTCCGCCACCACAGCGGCCAACGGCGACCCGCGCCCGCTTTCCTTGCGGCTGGCTGCGCCCGTCGAGGTCATCGGCATATTTGCCGCTTGCCAACTGTTTCTCTGGAAGTACTCACAGGTCTATCGCCGCGGCTGGCTGCTGATCCTGCTCTTCCTGCTGGCCAGCCTCCTGCTCCGCCGGCCGTCGGCGGCAAAGCTGGGAATCAGCTTTTGCCACGGGTGGGGCGCGCTGCGCTGGATGGTGCCTGGGGTTGTCTTGCCTGTCGCGCCGCTATTGATCTACGGCGCGCGGGAGGGCCGCATCGGCCTGCTCCGCCCGGACCTGCTGGCGGTGATGCAGTTCCTGACCTACCTGGGCTGGTGCGCGCTCCAGCAGTTTGCCTTGCAGTCTTACCTTCACAACCGGCTGTTGGACGCTGTTCCCAACCGCCATCTTACTTCCGCGATGACCGCGGTGATGTTTGGCTCGCTGCACCTGCCCAATCCAGTGCTGACCGTGGCCACGCTTGCCGGCGGCCTGCTGCTGGGCGAAATTTTCACGCGCCACCGCAACATCTGGGTCCTGGCCCTGGGGCAGGCCCTGGTGAGCACCGTGATTCTGGTTTCCCTCCCTGACGCCTGGCACCACCGCTTGCGGGTCGGTCCCGGCTATGACTGGTGGGAAGTTCCCCGCCCCCACCAGCTTCCCGGTTTCCGGTTTCGGGTCCCGGGCTAGTGCCGACCGGCGGCTGGAAAAAGTCCCGAGCAGCATACCGCTGCGGCACCGCACGCCGGACCAGGGGGCAAGGCATAGCCGATTCATCCTCTTGGAGTGCGGCGCTGGCGCGCCGTTCGCCCATGGGTTGGCAACTTTCGCCCAACATGGGAA
>CAYVGN010000001.1:3242-8656 GCA_964451215.1 uncultured Acidobacteriota bacterium | reverse complement strand
GCGGCGCTGGCGCGCCGTTCGCCCATGGGTTGGCAACTTTCGCCCAACATGGGAACCATTCGCCGGGAAACTCGTATCGGTAGTTCCGCTTTTGCCTTATACTATCAGATTTGGCGATTTCCGAAGACCCGTGGTATTAACAAGTTAGAGCCAGCGGGGAAGAGGAGGCATGAAGAGAATCCTGCTGTTGCGGCCCCGGGGCTTCTGCGCGGGTGTGGTGCGGGCGATCGACATCGTGAACATCGCGCTGGATGCTTACGGTCCGCCGATCTACGTGCGCAAGGAGATCGTCCACAATCAGCATGTAGTGGAGGAGCTTTCAGGGCGGGGAGCGGTCTTTGTTGACTCCTGCGGCGAAGTCCCCGTCGGCAGCCGGATCATTTTCAGCGCGCACGGGGTTTCGCCTCAGGTGCGGCAGGAGGCGCAGCAGCGACAGTTGCGCCTGATAGACGCCACCTGCCCGCTGGTGACCAAGGTACACCTGGAGGCCATCAAGTTTGCCCGCTTGGGCTACACCATTATCCTGATCGGGCACCGTGACCACGACGAGGTCATTGGCACGCTGGGGGAAGCACCAGACCGGATGCTGCTGGTGAGTTCGGAGGAAGAAGCGGAGCGCGTCCAGGTACCGGACCCCAGCCGGGTGGCTTATCTCACCCAAACCACGCTCAGCCTCGACGAGGCGGCCGGCATTATCGCCTGCCTCCGCCGGCGCTTTCCCGCCATCCAGGGTCCCCCGGCACAAGACATCTGCTACGCCACCGAGAACCGGCAGCGGGCCGTCAAGAGCGTGGCGCTGAACTGCGATCTGCTGCTGGTGGTCGGATCGGGAAACAGTTCCAACTCCAAACGCCTGGTGGAAGTGGCCGACAAGGCCAACCTGCCCGGCCACCTCATTGAAGACGAGCGGGCCATCAACCTGGACTGGTTGAAGAAGGTGCAGATCGTGGCGCTCACCGCGGGCGCTTCTGCGCCCGAACACCTGGTTCAGGGCGTTATCTCATTCCTGCAGCAACACGGTTTTGCCGCTCTGGAAGAAGTTGAAGTCATCCAGGAGGATGTACGGTTTGCCCTGCCCGCGGAGCTGGCCTGCTTGCAGGCCCGGCCGGCAGCCGAACTGGCGTGAAGTATGAATCCTGTTGACCGCTTGGCGCCGCAGGCATCCCAGTCCTTGACCGTCGCTTTTCCCGTCAGTGTAGACGCAGGACTTCAGGCGGCGCGCCAATACCTGCTCCGGCTTCAGCACCCGTCCGGGTTTTGGTGCGGCGAACTGCAAGCCGACACCACGCTGGAGAGCGACTACATCCAGATGGAGTATTTCCTCCGGAACCCGCGCCCGGAGAAGATTCGCAAAGCGGCCAGCTACCTGCTGGAGAAACAGCTCCCGGAAGGCGGCTGGGCCATTTACGAGGGAGGGCCGCCCAACATCAGCGCCACGGTAAAGGCCTACTTCGCGCTAAAACTGGCGGGTGCGTCGGCCCAGCAGCCGGAGCTGCAGCGGGCGCGGAAGGCGGCCCTGGCGCTGGGAGGCGTGCAGGCAGCCAACAGTTTCACCAAGATCTACCTGGCCTTCTTCCGGCAGTACGACTGGTCGGCGGTGCCGGCCATCCCCCCGGAAATCATCCTGCTGCCCGAGTTCTCTTACTTCAGCGTTTACGAGATGTCGTCGTGGTCGCGGGCCATCCTGGTGCCGCTGTCCATCGTCTGGGCGCACAAGCCCCGCCGGCCCACCCCGCACGGCGCGGGCATCGAGGAGATCTTCCTGAACGGGCGGCGCAACCTGCACCCCCCTCGCGACCCCTCCAACATCAGTTGGCGGAACTTCTTTCTCACCGTGGACCGGGCGCTCAAGCAGGTGGAGCGGTCGCCGTTCAAGCCGCTTCGCGCCCAGGCCCTGCGGGCGGCCGAGAACTGGGTTCTGGAGCGCCTCCAGAAGTCGGACGGGCTCGGGGCCATCTATCCGGCGATGATGAACGCCATCTTTGCGCTGGACTGCCTGGGCTATACCCGTGACCACCCTGTGATGCGCGAAGCGCTGGGGCAGTTCTACCGCTTCGAGATCGAGGAGCGTGACACGCTGCGCCTCCAGCCCTGCCTTTCCCCGGTGTGGGACACGGCCATCAGCCTCTTTGCCCTGCTCCAGGCCGGGACGCCCGCGGAGAGCCCGGCGCTGGTTGCGGCGACCGACTGGCTGCTGAGCCGGCAGGCGCTGGAGCCGGGCGACTGGGCGGTGAAAAACAAGCACGGCCAGCCCGGCGGCTGGTACTTCGAGTTCGCCAACGAGTTTTACCCCGACGTGGACGACACGGCGATGGTGTTGCTGGCCCTGTCCGAGGCGCGCTCGGCAGAACCGGAACGGCTGCGGCAGGCGATCCGGCGGGGTCTGGCGTGGACCCTCAGCATGCAGGGGGCCGACGGGGGCTTCGCCGCTTTCGACGTGGACAACAACCACGCCGTCTTCTGCCGCGTCCCCTTCGCCGACCACAACGCCATGCTGGATCCCTCCTGCGCGGACATCGCCGGGCGCGTGCTGGAGGCGCTTGCTCGCTTCGGCTATCGCAAGGGCAGCGAGCCGGTGGACCGCGCCATCGCCTTCCTGAAGCGCACCCAGGAGCCGGAAGGCTGCTGGTCCGGGCGCTGGGGGGTCAATTACCTCTACGGGACCTGCTTCGCGCTCCGCGGCCTGCGCGCTGCCGCAGAGGACATGCACCAGAGCTACGTCGTGCGCGCTGTGGAGTGGCTGCGCTCCGTGCAGAACCCCGACGGCGGCTGGGGCGAAAGCTGTGAATCCTACGACAACCCGGACCTCAAGGGCGTGGGAGCCAGTACGCCCTCCCAGACCGCCTGGGCCTTGCTGGGCCTGTTCGCCTTCGGCGATTTCCACTCCCAGAGCGCCCAGCGGGGGCTGGAATTCCTCCTTTCCCGGCAGCGAGCGGACGGCACCTGGGATGAGCCCTACTTCACGGGCACCGGGTTTCCCCGCGTCTTCTACCTGCGCTACCACCTGTATCGGCACTACTTTCCGTTGTTGGCCTTGGCCGAGTACGCCCGGAATGCGGCTCCCAACATTCCCCCTGTCCCCGAGCAGCACCAGGGGGCGTTCGCCATGTGAGTGCCGACGATGCGCTTCCCACTGTCTCTGACCGCCTCCCTCGCCGGGTACATCCTGAAGAAGAAGCTAACCAACGGACACGCGCGGTTCCCGCTGGTGCTGATGCTGGAGCCGCTGCACGCCTGCAACCTGACCTGCACCGGCTGCGGTCGCCTCCGCGAGTACCAGCAGACCCTCAGCCAGTACCTGACCTTGGAGCAGTGTCTGAAGGCGGTGGATGAGTGCGGCGCCCCGATCGTCTCCATCTGCGGCGGCGAACCGCTGATCTATCCGCCGCTGGGCGCTCTGGTGCAGAAGATCCTGGAGCGCAAACGACACATCTACCTGTGCACCAACGGCATGTTTATCGAGAAGCGGCTCCAGGAGTTCCGCCCCTCCAGCCGCTTTCTGTTCAACGTCCACCTGGACGGCCTGGAGAAGACGCACGACATGCTGGTGGAGCGCCGGGGCGTCTTCCGGGCAGCCATTGCCGGGATCCAGGCGGCAAGAAGGGCCGGCTTCCTGGTGTGCACGAACACCACCATCTACCGGGAAACGGACATGGCCGAGATCGAGGCGCTGTTTGATTACTTGCAGCAACTCGGCGTGGACGGCCACATGATCTCGCCGGCTTACTCCTACCAGGCGGTCAGCAGCAAGGAAATCTTCATGACCCGCCAGGACATCCATGAGAAATTCCGGCAAGCGGAACGCCTGATGAAGCGCTTCAAGCTGAACGCTTCCCCGGTCTACATGCAGTTCCTCAAGGGGGAGCGGCAGTTGACCTGCACCGCCTGGGGAAACCCCACCTACAACACGCATGGCTGGAAGGGCCCCTGTTATCTGATCACCGACGGCCACTTCCAGACATTCCAGGAATTTATCCAAAAGGTGCCCTGGGAGAATTACGGGTACGGCAGGGACCCGCGTTGCGAGGACTGCATGGTGCACTGCGGGTATGAGCCGTCGGCTGCGCTGGGGGTGAACCGCAAGCTCGGCGACAGCCTGAAAATGGCCCTCTGGGCCTTGCGCTAAGGCCCTCAGCTATGAACTCGCAGCAGGCGGCTGAAAGCGGATAGCCCAGGGGCTTACGGCCGAAAGCGGATGGCGGAGGTATTAGTCACCGGGGCGACCGGGTTCATCGGCGGACACGTGGCGCGCGAGCTGGCGCGGCGCGGAGCCGACCTCCGGGTACTGGTGCGGCCGCAGAGCCGCCTGGAGAACCTGGAAGGGCTGCGCGCCGAGCGGGTGGTCGCAGATCTACGCGAACCCGCGTCCCTCCGCGCCGCGGTCCGTGGATGCCGGCTGGTGTTTCACCTAGCCGCCGACTACCGGCTCTGGGCGCCCGATCCTCGCCAACTATACCAGAGCAACGTGAACGGTACGGCCAACCTGCTGGACGCGGCCGCTGAGGCAGGCGTCAGCAGGATTGTCTATACCAGCACGGTCGGCACCATCCGCCCACCTGCCCTGGGCCAGATCAGCGACGAGGAATCACCCGTTTCCCTCGAACACATGGCCGGGCATTACAAACGGTCCAAGTTCCTGGCCGAGCAGGCGGCGCTGGAGCGCGCCCGGCGCGGCGTCCCGGTAGTGATTGTCAATCCCACGGCGCCGGTGGGCGAGGCCGACGTGAAGCCCACACCCACGGGAAAGGTCATCCTCGACTTCCTGCGCGGCCGGATACCTGCCTACATTGACACGGGGTTGAACTTGGTGGACGTCCGCGCGGTAGCCCAGGGACACCTGGCGGCCGCGGAACGGGGCCGGGTCGGGGAGCGCTATATACTCGGCGACCGGAACATGACCCTGCGGGAAATCCTGCTGGCATTAGCGCGCATCAGCGGGCGGCGGGCGCCTCGGATTCGCATCCCCTACGCGGTTGCTTACGCGGCGGCTGTAGTGGACACCTTCCTTGCCCGGTGGACCGGCCGCCCACCCGCCGCCCCGCTGGATGCCCTGCGCATGGCGCGCTACAAGATGTTCGTGCGCTGTGACAAGGCAGTGAGGGAGCTGGGCTTCCAACCCGGCTCGGTCGAGGAGGCCCTTCAGCGCGCGGTCGTTTGGTTCCGCGAACGGGGCTACGTCACCGAGGCGAAGCAGGTGAGAGCGGCTGCTCCGGCAAAGGCGTGAAAACGGCGGGAAGGCGCCGCGCAACGGAATCACAGCCGCGAGCGTGACGGCCGCTGGAGGAGGCAGGGATGGAGGTCGGCAGCCAGCCGCCCCCGGCACCTATGCTGGGCATTGTGTGTGCGCTGCGCCGCGAGGTGCCCCGATTGGGTCCCGGGGCGCAGCGCACACACAATGCCCAGCATAGGTGCCG
>CAYVGN010000001.1:0-3232 GCA_964451215.1 uncultured Acidobacteriota bacterium | reverse complement strand
CGATTGGGTCCCGGGGCGGTCGTGGCCCTGGGCGGGCCAGGGCGGTCCCGCGCCACGCGGGCAGCCGAAGAGCTGGCGGCGCGGTACAGGCTGTCGGGACTGATCTCAGCCGGCTTTGCCGGCGCTCTGGTTCCCGGCCTGGAGGTGGGGGCCATCGTCGTTGACACTGACGTGCCTCGCTGGCAGGCGCTGGCCCAAGGGAAGGGTACAGTGGCGGGCCGGATTGTGACCGTGGACCGGGTGATGCGAACCGTAGCCGAACGAACACAGTTAGCCGCTGAAACTGGCGCGCTGGCAGTGGACATGGAGTCGCAAGCCGTGGCCGAAGTGGCCTGGCGGATGGGGCTGCCCTTCGCAGCGGTTCGCGCCATTACCGACACCGCGGTCCGGGATCTGGTCCTGGACTGGATACGGTACCGGAGGCCCGACGGCAACTTCCGCCATCTGTACCTGTTGGCGCAAGCCCTGAAGAGCAAGCAAGGTATAGCGGAAATCTGCCAACTCTGGTACGCTTCGCGTTTGGCTTCGCGCCGGCTGAGCCGTTTTTTGCGGGAGCTCTTGCAGGATCATGGGACTTTCGCAGACTAATGGCGCGGTTCCAGACTACGTTTGGGCCGCTGTTTACCGGGGAGAGGGGCGGGTGGCGTTGGAGCAGGTGCCCTGCCCGCAGATCGGGCCGGGCGAACTGCTGGTGCGCGTCGCCGTTTGCGGCATCTGCAACACCGACGTCAAGAAGATCACCTCGGATCTTCTGCCGCCACCCCGCATTTACGGGCACGAGACAGCCGGAACGGTGGTGGCCGTGGGCGCCGGCGTGGACCAGGCCCGGCTGGGAGACCGGGTAGTGGTCTTTCACCACGTTCCGTGCGGGGGCTGTTTTTACTGCGAGCAGCGGGCTTATGCCCAATGCCTCACCTACAAGAAAGTGGGCGTGACTGCCGGCTTCGAGCCCAGCGGCGGGGGCTTCGCTCAATACGTGCGGCTGATGGAGTGGATTGCGGCCCGCGGCGTCCAGAAGATCCCCGACGGCGTCGCTTTCGAGGAGGCATCTTTTGTCGAGCCGGTGAATACCTGCCTGAAGGCTCTGCGGACTGCCCGGCTCGGCGCCGGGGAAACTGTTCTGATCCTGGGGCAGGGGCCAATCGGCGTCCTGTTCCTGCTGCTCGCCGTCCATCTGGAAGCGGAAGTGTTCGTCTCCGACGTGATGGACGAGCGGCTGAAGCGGTCTTCGGAACTGGGGGCGCACGCCATCTTCAACGCCCGGCGCGTGGATGTGGCCGCGGCCGTTCGTCCGCTGACGGGGGGACGGGGGACGGACCTGGCGATTGTCGCTGCCGCCGTCCCCGAGTTGATTCCTGCGGCCCTGGAGGCGGTGCGGCCCGGCGGGGGGCGGGTGCTGCTGTTTGCCCAGACCTCGCCCGCCGAGCGGGTGGCGCTGGCGCCGGCCGCCATCTGCGTCGAGGAGAAACAGTTGCTGGGGAGCTACAGCGCCGATTGGGACTTGCAGGCCGAATCGGCGCGTCTGGTCTTTGAGCGGGTCCTGCCGGTGCGCGAGTTGATCACGCACCGCTTCCCGCTGTCTGAAATCGCCAGCGCGATCCGGCTGGCGGCCAACCCCCGCCCCGACTCGCTGAAGATTGTCGTCGAATGCGTTTAATTCGTCCAAGGACGACACTGCCGTGAACAAGCGAATGATGGCCGCCGTCCTGTACGGCAAGGAAAACGTGCGCGTCGAAGAGGTGGACGTCCCGCGGGTCGGTCCGGAAGAGGCCCTGGTGAAGATCGAGGTGGCGCTGACCTGCGGAACCGACCTGAAGGTCTACCGCCAGGGCTTCCACGCCCGCATGATCCAGCCCCCCGCCATCTTCGGCCACGAATTGTCCGGAGTGGTCTGCCAGGTGGGGGAACAGGTGGAGGGGTTTCGCGAGGGCATGCGCGTGGTGGCCGCCAACTCGGCCCCTTGCAACAGTTGCCTGTTCTGCCGCAAGGACATGGAAAACCTTTGCGAGCACCTGCTGTTCAACAACGGGGCTTACGCTGAGTTCATCCGCATCCCCGGCCGCATCGTGCAGAAGAACCTGCTGGTCATCCCCGACCACCTGGGCCATCAGGACGCGGCCCTGGTGGAGCCGCTGGCCTGCGTGATGCGGGGGCTGGAGGAAACCGGGGTGCACCGCGGCGACTCGCTGGCCATCATCGGCCTGGGGCCCATCGGCCTGATGTTCGTGCGCCTGGCCAAGCTGCGGGGCGCCTCGGTCATCGCCTTGGGCAAGCGGCCCAGCCAGTTGCAGGCGGCGCTGCGCCTGGGCGCCGACGACGTGGTGAATGTCAGCGAGGTGCGTGACCCGGTGGCCGAGGTCAAACACCTCAGCCCCGGCGGTGTGGACGCGGCCATCGAGGCCGTGGGCAGCCCCACCACTTGGCAGTGGGCCGCCAGCATGGTTCGTCGCGGGGGTACGGTCAACTTCTTCGGCGGCTGCCCCAGCGGCTCCACGGTGCAGCTCGACACTTCCCTGCTCCACTACTCTGAGATCACGCTGCGCGCCAGCTTCCACCACACGCCCTATTACATTCGCCGCGCCCTGCAGGCCATCGCCTGCGGCGACATTCGCAGCCAGGACCTGGTCACCGCCGAGGCGCCCCTCCGTGACCTGCCCCGTGTCATGCAGTACATGATGAACCGCGACGGCGACCTGAAAACCGCCATCCTGCCCTAGTACCGTGACCAGTTAATTTCGTTGCAACCGCCTGTAGCGCCGCGGTCTCCGCGGCCCGCGGCAGTATGCGGGCAAGATGCCCAATGTCACTTACTTTACGAGTCCGCAGTACCCCGGGGGCGTCCCGCAGCGCGGGATCCCGCCTGCTTTGCTTCGGATTCAATAACTTGCAGGCCATCCCGCAGGGCGGGATGCGCTCCCAGGCAAACCCACAAGCTTAAGTAAGTGACATTGGGCAAGATGCCGGCGCTATCTCGCATTGCGGGACCGCCTTTTCAACTGGTCACGGCACTAGTTCGGAATCCGGACCGCGCCTGTTGGCGTGCCGCGCTTCCTCTCTCTGTGACGCTGTGGCTGTTTTACCGTACAATCGGGGCGTGCAGCTTCCCTTGGAATGGGTGGAATCTCCCCCCGTGATGAGCCTGGAAGAGGCGCAGCGCTACTGCGCGCGCCTGGCCCGCTCCCACTACTGTCTCTTATACACATCTGACGCTGCCGACGAATAGAGAGGTGTA